>JAAEPW010000422.1 GCA_024232355.1 Chloroflexota bacterium
GCAATGCCGCAAAAGTCACTTGGGGACGCTCCGAGTAAATTTTAGCGATATAGCCAACAGTGTGGGTGATGCCAGGATCAGTACACAAATCTTGAAAAAGTTGACGTTTTACCATTTTTGATCGTTTTTCTGACATCTGGACCAACTTTTCCAAGTTGCTGGCAGGTATACGGTTTGGCGTCCCCAGGGACGGATTGGCTCTCCTAGCGACTTTTGCAGTATTGCGTATTGTCCTATGCTAATCTTGATTAGCTCTGGTGAGGTGTCAGATGGGTTCCTTTTGACCTTCTATCTCTGGCTTGTACACTAACATTGTCTTGATATCCATATCGTAAAGCAGTGTTGTGCACGGCATACGTAGCAATCGCCAGCAGAGATACATATCTCCTACCGCACCTGCCGTGTTCATCATCAGTGCTGTGACTGCAACCAGCACCACCACACGATTTTGAATCGCCAGCATCGGCAAGAACAATCCTGTCAGAATGACCAACGGAGCCAAGGCCACAACCAGATTGTGATTCCGCGCTTGCCACTGTCTAAACGCTGCCGCATACGCTGCAAAAAGATGCACACTCACCCCATAACTGACTTGATATCCCAGCAGTTGATAGGTCAAGCCGTGCACCAGTTCGTGGATTGTAGTTATTGACAAGGCAGTCACAATGGCTGGCAGCAAGTCCGTAACACTATTTACAGTGACAAACGGTCTATCAACAGACGGATGTTGCAGCATCCAAGTGAGGAAAAGTATCAATGGAGTGATCACCGCAAGAACAACGAGTGCCGCAATCTGAAGTTTGATCTTGGGATACTGAAATAGCACCGCAGATTGGTAGCCCACTGGCGGTCGCGGATAGCGGTCATCTTGAATAGTAGTCATCATCTTGTTCTCATGTTGGAGCCATTACTGTTGAACCTATCTCCATTCGATAGGCAGATCCAGATCAGGATATCTCCGGTGTATGGATAACACCGTATCTGTGAATAGTTGCTTGAGACTTGTCATGCAATTGTTCAAATCTCTATCCTCATCCTGATGTGTTATGATAGAATGAATTCGCGCTTCTATTTGCTCTGGCACATGTTGAAAACTCGCTGCGCGTTTCGTGAGCCATTTCTCGTCAGAAAGCCACACATGATTGAGAGCAAACAACACGCGAAACAACGTTTCAAGGAGATTGTACTTGTACTTGAGAAACAGAAAGCAGTCGTTCCGAAAAGCCGCCTTCCTGAGCCACCCTGACGTTAATCCGTTTGCTTGAAACCGTACCGATGGTGCGGCGGATAAGCGGCAAGGATAGTTGGTCGACAATAGCCACAATCACTGGTCGCCAGAACTTGGGCAACTGTGTGTCAATCCAAGCGCGATGATAGCACAAACCGTACAAAACATCAACTCCTAGCCCTCAAGTGGATGGAGTGAGTGCGTACTTGCGGTATGTGGCCCTACAGCGGTGCGACCAGTCATCACAACCGAGGATGTGGAAAAAACCACCGAGACGCAGTGCAGACCCATTATCTACCCAGATTCCCCCATTGGCGAGATCGCTCAAGTCGAGGGAGGGCAGGTGAATGTCGAGTTGCTCCTGCTGATCGACGACAATGTGGTTCAGTTCGCACCCTCGCCGTCTTCCCCGGGTCTGCCCAGGTGGTGCATTGCCTGGGTTTCTTGGGCCGGGGACAGTGGAATGCGGGGTGGGGGGAGTTGGCGTTGGGGGGCAAGATATTGATGTCTATTGAGCACCGAACCTGGAAGGTGCGGCAAAAGTATTCTCCAACCGCTACTTGCGATTGAATATCCTTTATAGTACTATTTTTGTGGCAAGATAAAAACAATTCTGTTCCGCTTGTACCTGGGTGTGGTTTTTGAAGGACATTGTCATTGAGCTGCACTAGAAGAATTTGGATTGGGAGATGCTCGAATGATCGGTACAATTTTAGGTGAACGATACTGTCTCGAGGATGAACTCGGACGAGGTGGGATAGGCGTCATTTACCGAGCTCACGATTTGTTGCTTGACCGTGATGTCGCGGTCAAGGTATTGTCGACCACCACGTTGAGTGCCGAAAGCCGCGCTCGCCTGTTGCGCGAGGCCCAGGCCGCCGCTCAACTCAATCACCCCAACATCGTTTCGGTCCACGATGCGGGCGAGGCCAAGGGCGTACCGTTCATCGTGATGGAGCTGGTCGAAGGCGAATCGCTGTATGAGCGTCGTCCGCAAGCTATCGAAGAGATTCTCTCGATTGTGCGGCAGGTCTGTAATGCCCACGAACACGGCATCATCCATCGCGACCTCAAGCCAGAGAATGTGATGATTGGTCCTGACGAAACGGCCAAACTGACGGTGTTCTACCTCGCGCCAGAGCAAGCGATGGGGGGTGAGATCGACACTCGCGTAGATCTGTATGCGCTCGGCGTTATGCTGTACGAATTGGTCAGTACCCTAAAGTATCACCTATTTCCAAAACCAAGGCCAGCGTATGAACTATCCCTTGTATGTCGAACAGCAATTCCCGTTTTGAGATTGACTGCTGCCTATCTGCACACGATAGTAGTCAAAAAATGACCGATCAGTGAGAATTAGTTTTCCAAGAACTTGGA
>JAAEPW010000423.1 GCA_024232355.1 Chloroflexota bacterium
ATGTTTTGTTGCATGGGCCGCCCCCGGGACGGTGGCTGTGAGCGATCTGTACCGAAAGATCGTTAGAATTGAACAGCCCTGAGGGAATACCAGATTCTATAGATTATGCAATGAGATGTGGCTCATACTCCTTCTATCTCTTGACTTTCTCGTTGTGTTAGCTTTAGGTACTGGTTCAGTTGGGTGGGATTTCTGGATAGTCAGTCAATTGTGGCTCAAAAAGGGGCTTGTAGCCGAGGTTTCCATACCTCGCAGGGCCTTACGCGCTATGGAAAGCGCGGCTACATCGTAATCCCATTCAACTGAACCAGTGCCTGCTTTGGCAATGTTATTCAAAACGAGAGTTAGGAGCATCAAGTGGAAACTGGTTTTCTTGGGATTGTACATGATTTATATTTTCGTTTCGCCCTGGATACTGGTCAAGATTTGGGATAGCCTGTTCTTTCCGAGTTAACAGGTATCTATCTTTTCAGCCAGCAAAAGATGAGGAGGGTATACACTGATGATGAATATCCATTCTGAACATATCGCTCCCTGTGGACTATATTGCGGCGTATGCCGGATGTATCAGGCGACGCAAGAAAACGATCTGCGGTTTCTGGAACGACTCGTCAAGGTCTATGCACGCCGCTTCCCCAAGATGGCTTCTATGACGTCCGACGCGTTGCTGTGTGATGGATGTCTGTCTACCAGAAAGTCTGTGCTTTGCCGGGAATGCTCGATCCGAGAATGCACGCAACAAAAGGGATTTCAAGGGTGCCACGAATGCCCTGATTTCCCCTGTGCTCATATCGACGCGTTCCCCATGCCTGTGGGCAAAAAGGTCATTTTGCGGGTGATCCCGTATTGGCGAACCCACGGAACGGAACAATGGATTACGGCCGAAGAAGAGCGGTACCAATGCCCCGAATGCGGGCAAAAACTGTTTCGAGGAGCCCAGCAATGCCGTCACTGCAAAGCGGCTGTGGATGTGGATTGATCTAGATGGAAGAAAAATTGCCCACAGGTGGTCGAACATAATGGCGAATCGTCGAGTGATCGTGGTCGGTGGCGGCGCGTCTGGCTTGATGGCCGCCGGGCAAGCGGCCGAACTGGGAGCCGAGACACTGCTGCTCGAAAAGATGCAGCGACCGGGGCGCAAGCTGCGTATCACCGGTAAAGGGCGCTGCAACCTGACCAATATGGCCCCACTGCGCGAGTTTATCGCGCATTTTGGGTCGGACGGGCGTTTTCTGCGCCAGGCATTCTCCCGGTTCTTTGCCGATGACCTGGTGGCCTTTTTCGCGGGGCTGGGCGTGCGCACCGTGACCGAGCGCGGCGGGCGCGTCTTTCCCGTCAGTGACCGGGCGCAAGACGTGGTGGATGCACTGCTAAGATGGTCGAGCGCGTACGGTGTGACCCTGCGGACTGGATCACCGGTGAGTCAATTGCTTGTCGAAGAAGGCCGAGTGGCTGGGGTATCGTCCGGCGACCGGCTTTACCGCGCCGACGCCGTGATCATCGCCACCGGCGGCGCGTCTTATCCCGGTACCGGGTCGACGGGCGACGGATACCGGTTGGCTGAATCGGTGGGCCACACCGTCGTGCCGATCCGACCGGCGCTGGTGCCCCTAGAGACGGCGGGCGACGTCGCCCCCAGGCTGCAAGGCTTGAGCCTGCGCAACGTGGCGGTCCGTTTGTGGGTCGATGGGAAAAAACAGACCGAGGCATTCGGCGAGATGCTCTTTACCCATTTTGGCGTCTCGGGGCCGATCATCCTCTCCCTGAGCGGGCGGATCGTGGACGCGCTCCGTCAAGGCCAGCGCGTGGCCCTTTCCATTGACCTCAAGCCCGCTCTCGACGAGCCCAAACTGGATGCGCGTCTTCTCCGTGATCTGGATGCGCACGGCAAGCGACAGTTCCAAACGCTGCTCAAGGATTTGCTCCCCAGTAAATTGATCCCCGTCTGCATAGACCTGACGTCCATCTCGCCGCACAAGGTGGGGCACCAGATCACGGCCAAGGAACGCAAACGACTGCGGGCGTGGCTGAAGGATTTTCGCCTGGATGTGACCGGGCATCGCCCCTTTGCGGAGGCGATCATTACCGCTGGTGGGGTGGACGTGCGAGAGATCGATCCACGCACAATGGCCTCGCGCTTGGTGGATGGACTCTACTTTGCCGGTGAGGTGCTGGACGTGGATGCCGACACCGGCGGCTACAACCTACAAGCCGCCTTTTCCACCGGCTGGCTGGCCGGGCGGTCTGCGGCCACGGTAGAGGTCTAAAACTGCCCCTGCATCGAGCCTGCATAGCCCGTCATCTCGATATAGCCACTGCCAGAGACTACCGCGCCAGCGCGCTCGCCACGGACGCGCACCGCGCCCTCCCAATAATCGTAAGAGACATTCAACTCTTGATCCACCAGGTAGGGTTCGATCTCTAGCATCAGGTCGGCGACAGGCACCGTCACCATCCATCGTGCCGGGTACGTTGCGCTGGAGCGCGAGCTGCGCCACGTATCGCCGACATCGATCTCAAAATCATCGTGGCTCAAGCGGCGGGTGTTGCCATCTGGTGCGATCAGGGTGCCGCTGGAAAAGGCGTCCACGCCGCCATCCGTTTTCCGAATCTGGAATACCATCAGCTCGCTGCCGTCGTCCAGTTGGAGCGCAAACCAATCCCATCCTACCTGATCGGGTGCCAGGGCGCTGGTGCTGAACTCGTGGTCCATCCAGCTCGATCCTTCTACCTGGTAGAGTACGGTGCCTACTTTTACCGTCCCAGAAGAATCCAGCCTGGTTTTGCTGTAATAGTAGGAGGCGTTACCCGGCTCTGGTCCCTTTTGGCTGTAGCCGCCATCGCCCTGCAAGATGGGGCCTTTCCGGTCGGTCAGCAGCAAATCAATCGCCAGGCCACCTTGAGCAGCGTGCAGCCACACGACGTCCGGTTCGGTCTCCTCAACGCTCCAATCCTCCAGCCAAACGTGATGGGGAATCGCCGTCGTGCCCGCCAGCCCTGCCGCGCCCCGGCTGAAACGCTCGAATGCCCGGTGTTGTCCATCGGCGACGTCGACAAAGGCAAAATGCGCCATGTAGACTTGGTCAGCGGCCCAATCGGAAGCACGTTCCTGTCGCTCAATATGCGACACCAACCCACGCCGGAGAAAAGTCAACTGGTAGCCAAAATGGCGATCGTCGGCGGTCTCCAGGTTGCCGGTGTAATACCACCACTCAGTCTGATAGTTGGGGTGGGGGCCATAGTCGGCGGGAAAGTCGAACGTTCGTGGACCATCGGCGCGCGCAAAGCCCACTGAATCATCCGCCAGGGCGACGAGGCTCGTCTGTGCCTGCGGGCCGTCCGCGTCGCCCTGGGCAAACAGGAGACCCAGAAGAGCAACCAGGCCAAAGACCAGGATAATGATGCCCGATACTCGGTTGACCCACCGCAGCGCGCGCGCGTCAAATTTGGTCCGCAGCACGCTGGCGATGGCGCTCAAGAGAAACCACCACAAGCCCGAGCCAACAAATACCCCCAGGACCAGGACCAATGCAGAAGCATAGTCCCCGCCCGTGTCCGCGATTCCCAACCCGGCAAAGATCGCCACAAACGCCAGGATCGTCATCGGGTTGGTCAGGGTGAGAATCAAGATCGAACCATACGCGCCGAGGAGCCCGCTGCCTTGAGCAGCGGCTGCTTGTTCGCTCGGTTGGGCCAGCAAGGTCTTGATGCCCAGGTAGCACAGGAACAGGCCGCCGATTAACTGAATCCGCGTCTGCTGGCCGATCAAGAGGTCCGAGATAAACGTCAGCCCAAACCCGGCAATACAGCCATAGATCGCATCCGCCGTCGCGGCTCCCAGGCCAGAGACAAAGCCGGATAGACGGCCCTCGGCCAGCGTCCGGCGGATGCACAACACGCCGATTGGCCCGACTGGCGCGGCGATTGAAAAACCGATGATGATGCCACGAAGCAGTAGGTTGATGTCCATATATGAGAAAACTCCCGTAAATGTTTTGGCCACGAATTGCACTAATTTTACCGCGTTGCTATTTTGCCGCGTTGCTGTTTCGCCGCTCCGCCTGTATTCGTGGCAGAAGAAAAAGTGTCCGGTAGTGAATCGACTCTCAAGATTTCCGAATTATACCAGTATCCAGGAACCGTTCAAATTGCAGAGCCAACCGGTCAATGTGCTCTCTCAGACGCTCGTGCTCGAATTGTGCTACATAGTTTGCCACCCACAACATCCGTCCCGCTCGAAACGTATCGATTTGTCCCTCATAGCTCTCTGGTCATTCGATTCTGCTCTCATACCCTGCGCGAAATGCCCTTGGAAGTAATTCGAACTCATCACGCGCTGCCCGGTATCCAGCTCAGGACCACACAATGACGAGATTCCGGCACACCTCCCGCACGAGCCGTCACGATGCAATCACCGTTCAGAGTGGGCTGGGGTTCGGGAGCGCCGATGTCTGTATCACGACTCAACGCTCGGAGCCACGCGATCTCTGATCGTAGATCAACATCAGTGCGCCATCCAAGCCCGCAGATTCGGATGATGTAGGATGAGCCATCGACGGTGCGCACGTGAAAAACAGTATTTACGCGCATACCGATGAGTTGAATATCGGCAACCTCGAACTCGTATTGGTCGAGAGCGTTGAGGGTCAGCTTTCGCAGCCGCCTCGCTTTGCCTTGGTTGGTCAATTGATCGAATGGTTTCATTCACTCCTCAGGTCAGAACAGTTGGACAGTTATACTATGCATACGAGGGTTTGGCAAATGCCGCACACTGGTATCCGAGTACCGAGAGCAACCCGTGAGTGCAGTACTAGACAAACAAGAGCCTAAACCGATGCGTTTTGCCTCGGGTTGTGCTATCATCAATGCATAAAAATCAATAGTGGAGGAGAAAATTATGACGAACCAAAATTGTGACAATGAGAAAGAAAAGGGATGCCAAAACTGCGGGCTCTTTGACTTTATGAGCCATGACGTGGGTATCAAGGTGCTGCACCCAGGTGGGTACAAATCGACGGCCAAGCTCAGTTCGATGGGTGATTTGAATGAGAATTCACACGTTCTTGATCTGGCGTGTGGTACCGGGACCAGTGCGTTCTTCATATCAGATAGGTATGGGTGCCAGGTAACGGGCATCGACATTTCAAAAGACCTGATTGCCGTCGCAAATGAGGATTTGGAAAAAAGAGGGGATCAAGGCAAGCTCAGGTTTCAGGTAGCCGATGCGCTCGAAATCCCATTTCCTGACAATAGCTTTGATGCAGTGATCTCTCAAGCCTTTTTCATACTCGTAGATGAGAAGGAAAGAGCACTGGAGGAAATAGTGAGGGTTCTCAAGCCCGGTGGCTTTTTCGGATCATTAGAACTGAGCTGGTTCAAGACACCTCCAGCGAGTGTCTATGAAGAGCTCATTGAAAAAACATGTGATTTTGTCCCACGAGTGTCCACGTTTGGTGAATGGGACGGCTTTTTCCGATCCAAGAGTCTGACCCAGAAAGCTGTCCTTCAATACCCAATGGAAGGTGGAATTTCAAAGTTGCTAAAGAGTGAAGGGGTGGCCAATTTTGTGAGCATAATGCTCAAGATGCTGGGCAATTCACAAACCAGAACAAGAATGATGACCGTTCAAAATACTTTTCAAAAACACAGTGACTATTTGGGATATGGGATCTTTGGTTATCAGAAACCAATCCTTCCATAAAGGATTTCCCTTTGCGATGCAGTTGTGCTAGAATCTGCCCAAGAAAGCTTTGCAACTGTAGTCGCGCTTTCCATAGCGCGCGGTATGGAAAGCGCGACTACAGTTCATAAATATGCCAAAGGGTAAAAAATGGACCGTAAGCCTAAATCGGACAATTCCAATCCAATTCGTGTGCTGATTGCCGACGACCATCCGATCGTGCGGGCCGGTATCAAGACGATGATCGAAAAGGAACCCGACCTGTGTGTGGTGAGTGAAATCGCTGAGGGGGACCGGGTAGAAACCCTGACTCGTCAGTGGCAGCCAGACGTGCTGGTGTTGGACATCAATATGCCCGGTCTGGACCCGGTCGCCGCCACACGTGCACTGAAAAAGCATCGTCCCGATCTGAACATCCTGGTGTTGACCGCCTACGACGACGATGCCTACGTGACCGGTCTGCTCTCTGCCGGGGCGACCGGCTACCTGCTCAAAGAGGAAGCGCTCGACACCCTGGTGATGGCCATCCGGGCCGTCGCCGGGGGTGAATCGTGGTTGAGCCAGCGCGTCGCTGGGCGGTTGGCGCGCAAAGCCATTGCCCCGGCGCGCACTGCCACAGCCGAGCCTCTTACACCGCGAGAGCGGGAGGTGCTACGGTTGTTGGCCCTGGGCCTCAACAACGACGAGATCGCCGCAAAACTGTTCATCTCCAAGCGCACGGTGCAGAACCACGTGAGCAACATCTATGGCAAACTCGACCTCGACTCGCGGGCCGAGGCGGTGCTGTACGCCATCCGGCACGAGGTCGTGGACGTGAGCGAGGTCAAAGACCCATGATTCGCCTGGCCTGGCGCGGACTGTGGCAGCGCAAAGTGCGCACGGCTCTGACGTTGATCGGGGTGGCGGCGTGCGTGCTGGCGCTCACGACTATGGACGGCATGATGGACTATATGCAGGCCGAGCGCGAGAAAGAAGTGGCCCGCATGGCCGGGCGACTGTTGCTCCAACCGCGCGGCGCGGGCCACCCACCGCTCAAGAACACCCTGCGCGCCGAGTCTGTCCTTGCCGCCCTGGACCGGCCCAACATCGTCGCCGACGAGAGCACGCCCCTTCTCTTTCTCGTCCTCGAACCGCCCGACAGCCCGATGGATATTGCCCGCGTGTTGGGCGTGGGGCTGTGGCCCGGCCACGAGCGGGCTTGGCTCGGCACCTTTGCCGCCGCGTCGGGGCAAGCGACGTTGGCTGGGCAGAGCGACGACGAGGTGATTCTTGGCTACCAGGCCGCTCGCTTTTACGGCATATCGGCCGCCGGTGAGACGGTCACGCTGGCCGATCAAGATTGGCGCGTGGTCGGTTTGCTGGAAGAGTCGGGGACGCCCAACGTGGACGATGTGGTCCTGATGCCGTTGGCGAGCGCACAGGCGATCATCGGCGCGGAGGATTGGCTCTCTGCCGTGCTGCTCACCGCCGATGAGGGCCGGTCGGACAGCCTGGCCCTCGCCCTGGCAAACGAGTACCCCACGCTGCAAGTCAACACCCAGGCAGACGTCCGCCGTTGGGTGCTGGACGAGATGGAACTGCCCAACAACTTTATGGGCACGACGTCGTGGGTGGCCCTCGTCATCGTCGTGCTCTCCGTCGCCAACGTCACCAGCATCGCCGTCCGCGAGCGCGCGCAAGAGATCGACCTGATTCGGACCATCGGCGAAAAACGGTCGGATATCCTGGGCTACACTCTGGCGGAGGCGCTGACGCTCAGCCTGTGCGGCGGGGCACTGGGTGCGCTGATCGCGGTACCCATCGCCCATCTCTTTGAGTGGGAGTGGATCCTCAGTTGGGGCGAGATGGTGCGGGTGGCCGGGCTGGTGTTGGTCGCCGGTGTTCTGGCAGGCGTCTACCCAGCCTATCGCGCCGCCCGCGTCTACCCGCAGGTGCTGCGTTACGAGGAATTGCGCGGACAGATGGAAAAGGTCGCCGCCGAAAAACAGGCGATCGGGCAGGCATATCGCCAACTGGTACGCGGCCGCGAGGAGGAGCGGGCCCGAATCGCGCGCGAGCTGCACGACCTGGCCATCCAAAGCCTGGTGGGGCTAAAATTCCACCTGGCCGAAGAGATGCCGGATGCCCAGTCTGGCCTCCAGGCCGAGATCGACGGGGTGATCGACACGCTGCGCGAGTTGTGCGCCGATCTGCGCCCGCCTGCCCTGGACCGGCTGGGCTTGGTCGCCACGCTGCGCGCCTACGTGGACGGCTTTGGCGAGCGGACCGGCATACCGATCGCGTTCAACGTGGATGGCCGCGAGCGCCGACTGTCGCCCGAAGCCGAACTGGCGCTCTTTCGTGTGGCGCAGGAGGCGCTGGCCAATGCCTGGAAGCACGCCCAAGCGCCCAAGACCGAGGTGACCCTCCAGTTCGGCGAGGCCGCAGTAGACCTAACCGTCGTCGATCGGGGGCGGGGCTTTGTCGTGCCGGAGCGATTAGAGACGCTGGCCGAGGCCGATCATTTTGGCCTGGTGAGTATGCGCGAGCGATTGGAGCTCGTCGAGGGCACGCTGCGCGTGACTTCTGAACCGGGGCAGGGGACGGTTGTTGCGGCGTCGGTGCCGTTGTAGCTCAACAGCCCGAATGAATTCGCGGCTTGATATGGGAAACACGTTAAAAACGTGTTATTCATTGCCCAGCTTGGTCTTCCAAGCAAGGTTTCTGGACGGCTCATCAATGCGCAGAATTCTTCTCGTTGCTTCTTTTGCAGCAAAGTAATAGCCAACCGGCACAGAATCAACATTATGCCATCCAATTGTTTCCAACTCAAAAGCCACGCCAAGTAAAGGCATGAAATCAACCATCATAAGCACATCCAAGATACCATCCAGTACATAATCATTGTAGTTGCAATTCTCGGGCCAATCCACTGGGGATACAAAGGAAAAAGATTCGGCCGGACTTGCAGAGAGGGTTACTTCTCCATAAATGTAGCGGGGGCCAGTGTGAACATGATGAGTATATTTCACAGTGGCGGGTTCGCTAAGATACGCATAACTCCGAGCCGTTTTTCTAGAAAACCACTGCTCAAGATATTTCATTGTCTTCCTCCATAAAAGCGACGCGACTATTTCGTAAGAGGTTGGGCAGCTAACCTATGTCTGCCCACTCCCGCCTCAACAGCCCATACAACAACATATCATACCTCTTGCCATCCCGCTGGAGAAACTCCCGAAACGCCCCCTCCCTCTGGAAACCCAATTTCTCCATCAATGCGATAGAGCGCGCGTTGTAGCCAAAGACCGTCGCGGTGATGCGGTGCAGGTTGAGTTCGTTAAAGGCGAACGCCAGCATCAGTTGCGCTGCCTCGGTGCCATACCCTTTCCCCCAATGCGCGCGGTCCCCGATGGCGATGCCAAACCCGCTCACCCCGTGTGCCCACAATATCCCGTCCAGTTCGACAGTGCCGACCAGGGTGTCGGCGTCTTGGGTTCTGACGGCAAAGGCAAAGGTGTTCTTGTCCTTTTGCAATCCCTCCAGCCACTGGGTCAACTCGGCCTCTGATTTGGGGCGGGCAGGCAGCGCGTCGTACAGCCGCATAAAGCCGGCATCCTCGTACCAGCGGGCGATGGTGGGGAGATCGTCCGAGGTCAGGGCATTCAAACGAACCCGGTCTCCATGCAACAATTTTGAAAGAATCATAGTTTAACCCTCCACATTCATTTGTGTTCAGTATTCATTAGTTCGGACAGTTTTTATTCGGCCATTTCAATAATTTCACAGATAATATTCGTGAAATATCATTATTTGCCGAATATTTTACGATTTCAGGCCTATTCAGGTTTGTTCACTTTATGAATTTTCCTTAATGGAAAATTTCGAATGAACCGGCAAAAAATATTACCCACTCTTTTAAGGCAATTGTCGGATTTTATTCGACAAAACCAAGTAAACTCCGAATAGATTTCGGTTTAGGCTCTCGAAAAAGTGTCCGAAGTATTG
>JAAEPW010000424.1 GCA_024232355.1 Chloroflexota bacterium
CCTAAAGCCAACGTCATCCACAGCCGGCGTGTCCCAGTTGTTCCAGGCCATAACCGTACAACAGGTTTCATCGCCCGTTTGCACTCGGTAATAGCCAACCTGGAGCGAGCCAGTGTAGGCGCCTGTAGTCAAGGGGGTATCATTCCAGTCAAAGGTGTCGTCGTCCTCAACTGGAACAAGAGTACCATTCTCATCCTGGACCTCATCTCTACGTTCAGGGCTATAGGCGTTGGGCCAGAACTCTAGCCCACCATAGACTCCGGTCCCACTCCCTCCACTGCTATAGAGGAAATTCAAATCCGAGGTGGTATACGCAATCGTAACGCCGAGATTCTGAACCGGCACACCAATATGCGCCACGGTGCTGGTAAAAGCCGGCATCGAAGCATAAGCCCAGGTATCGCTGAGCACCATATGGTAGGCCACTCGGTCAAAGGTCCCGATTGACGCGCTGTTGTCAATAAAGTACGCCGGTGAGCCGCTGTTGTAATTCGTATTGGTGAGGATGTCCAGCGCATAGACCAGGGTGTAGGTGATTGCCTCCGGCACATCGTTAAACACGCCATCGTTGTCGGTGATGGTCGCCACG
>JAAEPW010000425.1 GCA_024232355.1 Chloroflexota bacterium
AGCTTGTTAAGCTTACAGTGTAAGCCATTTTAGCTAACGGCCAAATCGGTCAATAAAACGGACATCAGATTCGAACTCCCCGCCATGTGAAACCCCCAAAAAGCAGTTTCTACCATGTCTCTAGTGAGATGTCGGGGCGTGCTTGGTGTGTAGAAGGACGAGTTTACTGACCCGACCTTACCAAAGCATGGAACAGGCAAGACAATGAATCCGATCCCTTGATCAGGACCGGTAGCAAACCGGTAGCACCACACTCAGAAATATGCATAAAGTTACATATACAATATCGTGGCGCTCAGTACAGGGCCAGCAAACACACTAACTTAGCCCAAACACCACATCTCCCGCCCGCTCAAGTTGGGCCTAGGGGGCACTGAGTGCAACCCACAGTGATCGGGCTCTTGTTCATGTGTCGCCGGCGCTCATCCTGGGTCCAGGCGACGTCCAGCATGATCGATGCTCACCACAGATGGCTCCATCTGGAAATTGCCCCTGGGACGATGTTCTCCGGCCACGTGGTCCTTTTGCCAGCACTCCCCCTCGATTTCTCCAGCCCTAGATCCGATCCCTGGAATGTAGTAGTGGCCTGAAACGGAGGTTAGCACCAGC
>JAAEPW010000426.1 GCA_024232355.1 Chloroflexota bacterium
GAAGTGCCGTATCTCGTCGGAATCTTCTATATCTATGCCAAGCGCCGTAAACGTTCGCTTGACCGCTGCGGCTGCGGCCTCATCGGCTATCTGCTGTAAGTTGTTGTTCATTGCGCCCTCGCTTGAGAGACGCCTGCACCGCCGAACGGGTGCTTAACGGCAATCGAAATCGTGTTGGTGCCGGTTGAGTTGTAAGGCGCTGACGAAGTGATAACCTTGAAACCGCCCGCCATCGGCAAGGCATGCGCACCCCATGTAATCGTATTTCCGTTGATCGTTGACGTCGCGGACGTATCCGGGGTGTAGCCGAGCCACACATAGGGGCCGTCCGCATTGGCGTTGCCGGCGAATGACGGTGACGTAAGCGGGGTTACGCTGGCCGCCGTTGCCGGAGCCGGGAGGTTGGCGGTGCAGAGGGCTTTGAAGCCTGTCGGCGGTGTATAAGCAAAGGCTGACTGCCCGAAGTTAGCGGTGACGTCAGATGTTCCCGTATTCATAGCCACAGCCGGTACAAGTACCTCCCCGTTAGTTGGTACGGTAATTGTAGCTGCGTTGGCACCTGCGGCGGGATCGCCCGAGTTGGGATACACACCCTGTTCACTAAACCACAGCTTTCCGTCATCTGCATCAAGGGCCACCCCGACAACATGCCCTGCGGCTCTTGCTGATCCGTAGGCAACGGGACTAGTCGAATGGTCGTACGTTTTACCCGTATTCGTTTCGTAACTCATGCCATGTGTATCAAGTATATTGGTTATGGTTTTAATATCGTGATCTTGTGGGTTGTCGACAACGCCGATTTCAATATTACCGGGGGTACCGCCAATGGTGACTTCCCAGTACCACTTACCTGAAGTGACCCCAATAGTTCCCGCTACAGCGTGCCAGTTCGTAATTGAGTGCGCTGTTAGGTTACCGTTAGATAGCGTTACATTTCCTTTACTGATTGGATTCCAAACGCATTTCCCACCCACCCCATTGGCGGCATCATCAGTCGGGCTATCAAGCATCTGGTCGGCGCTGGTCAGGCCGGATGTGGCGAAGTCGTTTGATACAGTAATCGACATATCATCTAGATTGATGTCCTTACCGCCGATATTCTTATGACCAATTATAAAGTAAACAGGGCCGGTAAATGTCTGCGAGAAGCTGTATTCTGTTGCGGCATCATCAGTTATTTTAATGGTAGAGCCTGTGCGCTCAATCGTGACAACCGAGCCAGCCGCAATAGATGGGGTCGCTGATTGAGCAACGCCGCCATAGTACATATCCCCAAGGTCTTCATTGAAGTACCAACTATTCGTCATGGTATCCATCTTGCCTTGGGTGTCCTGGTAGTTGTGGGTGGCTTCCTCAGTCGCGTCAAATACCCCAAAGACAAGGCCCGTAAGCTGCGTGGCGGTAAATGAGAAGATGAAGTCACCAATCAGAACATTATTACTTCGGGTTGAATAACCGCCAGCCGTGGAATGTGCGGCATCATCATTTGTGAATGTCCAGCCCGTAGACGTTTCCCACGTTGCAGAGGATAAGGATGCCGTGGTTATTGCCCCAAGATCATTAGCATCCTTCCCAAGATTGTTGGCATCAGCCCCGTCGATGTGGAAGCCGTTAGTGCCGTGGGTGCCGGTGTACTCAACTGGACCCCAATTCCCATTAGCGTCGAACTTGCCAAAGTCGGAAGCCGTGAGCGCGGCTCCGTCTACGAAGTGGATATCTGTGAGGTAGCCGTCGAAGTAGCCGGAACTAGGATACCTACCTATGTTGTGCTCGACGGTGTCGTTGAAGCAGCAATCATAATTTAGTGATGGATAGTTTGCGGTGTCCCAAGCCGTTATTTGTGCCCCGTTGATCCACACTTTTACTCGATTACTGGCTGTTGCTTGGGTGGTATCGACCGCGACCACAACCCCCATAAACGCCGCAGGGTCGCGAAATACTTGCGTTGATGTAAGCGAGTAGGAGGTCGCGTTATTAAATGAGAACTGGAACTTGTGAGAGCCGCCGAAACCTAAAGCGTCGACGTTTGCACCCACCTGTGCGCCGAACCAATACATTGACGCCAAATTGCCGCGCTTGCCAAAAGCAGCGATAGTAAACGTCTTTCGGTTCCCGGCAACGCTCGGCGTGCGGTACATGTAGCAACTGCGGTCATCATCGTAACGAATGGATTGCTCAATCAGATACGAGGCCGTGCTGCTTAAAATTGCGACGGGGAAAGAAAGACAGGTCATACCGACAATGCCCCCGTATAGCCGACATAAACAGTCACACCGTCGCAGTAATAGCCGATCAGATAGGTTCCCGCCGCCGATACAGTTGTCAGAAAACTACCATCACAGGCGACTTCAGAGC
>JAAEPW010000427.1 GCA_024232355.1 Chloroflexota bacterium
CTGGATCAGTTGCGGGATAAACTTGCTGATATACGTCGGTATCGGTGTGCTCGCCGGGTTCTTTCTGACGCCGCCTCGTACTCCTAACCAGGGTGCCGGGGCCGGGGCTATTGCCGGATTGCTCAGTGGCGTGGTCTCTAGTGTGATCGGGATCGTTATTCTGGCTATCCAGATATCGAGTGGACAGCCGATTCCAGGTGTAGATCCCCAGCAGATGCAGCAGTTGGCGGAGAGCGGTATGGATCCGGCAATACTCGCCGTATCAGGCTCAATAGGCGCGCTGTGTGGATTGGGCATTGGCGTCGGGCTGGCAGCCGCCGGTGGGGCTGTCCTGGCCGCCGTCAAGTCTGATTAGATTGTAAGCGTTCAGACCTCCGAGGTTTTGGGCGTGATTTGACTCGAAAAGTGTATCTCTGACTGCGTCGAGTCATCGTAATGGCGTCATTTTGTAAACCTCGGAGGTCTTGGTGAGGGTTTTACCTATCTCACTGAACGCTTACATTAGATTTTCTCTACTTTTTTCGAGAGACCCGAACTTGTGGGGTGCGTCGTTGCCCCGGACGAGTTTGGGTCTTTTGGTGTGCGAGGATGCGCAAGGATTGCGAGGATGCGCAAGGATTGCAGGGATGCGCAAGATGTGATAAGATTATGCTGGGATGGGAAACAGGATGTGTGAAAGGGAGAGGGGTGGTGATCTTGTTCAAGAGTAGAAAGCGCCAGGAAGTAAACGGACTGCCACGGGCCGTTCGGCGGCCCTTGGCCTTTCTCCTTGGGTTGTTTGTCATCGTTGTGATAGCGGCCACGCCTTCCCAACGAGCCGCTATCGCCGTGGAACCCAGTCCCACTCCCAAGGTGACTGCATCAGGCGAGATCAGGCAAACCGACAATGTACTGCCCACACGCCGCCAGGCCCGTGATAACGATATCAAATTTGAGCGCATTTCGCTCGAACAGGGACTTTCTGGCAGCACGGTATTTTGTATCTTGCAGGACAGCAAGGGTTTTATGTGGTTTGGTACCCGCCAAGGGTTGAACAAATACAATGGCTACGAGTTTGAGACGTACCGGCACGAGCCGGAGAATCTCCACAGCCTGGGGAGCGACGTTGTCTGGACAATTTATGAAGATCGCATGGGTGTGCTC
>JAAEPW010000428.1 GCA_024232355.1 Chloroflexota bacterium
AGAAACGGAAGTAGTAATATATTTTATTTATGGTACTTGTAGAATAAATAATATTGATTACTACTGTAGTTTTGGCCCTGGGGCTCCTAGAAGGGAGACCTGATTGGCTGACAGGCGGAGACGATGCAATGCAGGGGCGTGGCCTAGGTCAGGCGCATCCCAGCGCGGCTGGGTGAATCAGTTAGGCTGCATTGCGTCTCGTTGACAATCCCGCCCGCCCGGCCCGAACGACGCTGGCAGCGTCGTTGTCAACGAGTGTTGTAGACCGCGTTTGTATGTCTTTTAGAGTGGCTTACCGGTCCATCTTGGCAGAGGTTGAGGCAAATTGCTGAAGAGTACCCCGAGTTGAGTGGCGCGGTGCAAAGAGTGTCTGAAGCAGCATTTGATGGGTGCGCCACAAGCACAGCCAAAGTCTACAGTAGGTGGATTGAACAGTTTGCGGAATTTTGTGGCAGGATAAAAGTGGACTTCCCGCAAGCCACGGGAGCGGAAGTGGCCATGTTCTTGCAGAAATTGGCGGAAAACGGGTTGAGCGCCAGTTCGCTTAGTCAGGCCAGCGCGGCAGTTAGCTGGGCGGCACAGGTCGCAGGTAGATCAGATCCGTGCAAGGACAGACTGGTCACATCCATAATTGGGTTGGTTAGGAGGAGAGGTGACGAAGTGTGCAAAGTCCCGGCGGGCACCAAGGAACATCTATTATTTTTGCATGAATG
>JAAEPW010000429.1 GCA_024232355.1 Chloroflexota bacterium
CCACCGGAAATGCGGGTAGAGAGTGGGCCAACCAATCACTGGGAAGGGTTGCCTCTGACGTGCACCACCTGTGATTATGATTCTGATGAGCTTGAGACATTGTTTGATGGGAATTTTTGCATGGGGCTTCAAGCGCCCGTTTTGCAAAGGACACTGAACCAGTGGGGCTACCGCCCCTTCTTGGGTAATCTTCCAGGCGGTCAAAGAAGAAGAGTGCCAAGTAAGGATATGCGTGAGCGCCAAGTCTATCTGGGAGCGCACACACATAGACAATCGAGTCATCGTCGCCAGTTTGACGAAAATGTGCCTACCTATCAGAGTGCTGCTAGTAGTCTTATGCATGGCCCGGTTCGAAGGGGTGTGACTACTATTTTTGGAGGTCAGGGTTGAACACTCCAGCACGACTCCTCGCTGCAGCAGGCAAGACATATGCCGCCACCGAGTCAGTTGCCATCTCGTTTCCAACCACAGATGTCTAGCCTGCCGCCCAGACCTAGTAGATCTGCAGGCCAAGTGGCTACCAAAATGCCGTTTGCTGGAGTTCCGCCAAGCCCTCAGATGCCACCTCCGGTGTTGAAGATGAGTCCGCCTACTGTACATGGCTGGGCTGCTCGACAACCGGGAGTGCTGGCCCCGCGAGGGTCGGACGCCGAGTCAATTGCTGGATCGGCTGGGAGTGAAAGCCGTAGAGATAAATGGCCACCACCGGCTATTGGACCTCATCGTCCAGCTACTGGTTCTCAGCGACGCCGCTCTGATAGTGAGTCGAGCAGTCAACATGAGAGTGTCTCTACTGCTAACCATGACCCATGCCGTCGCAGTCGTCGACCGCGTAGGCAGAAGCAAGGTGGCCCATTTGGACTGCAGGCGCTGATGTTTGCACCACCGGGCATTCCTACGTTTCAGTACCCGCAGCAGGGGACATCGACGCGTAGCCCGAGGGCTAAATCAAAGACTAGTGGCCCGATCCATGTGTCTCCTTCTCAGCCACCCTCTGGAGGCGCCGCCAAATGACAGGCCATGGATGCAGGATCAACACATGCGGTGCATGCTGGGGGTAGCCGCCGCGCTGGAGAGCCAAACCTTGGTAGGCCGCTGCGCACTGTGTTTGTGATGACCCCGCCCACGCCTACGGTGCTGGGGCATCGTCCAACTGAGCAGACACAATGCGAGTCTCGCCGA
>JAAEPW010000430.1 GCA_024232355.1 Chloroflexota bacterium
GAGAGGCTGACTACCGCCTGAGTGCTGTGAAAACCTGCCCCAAAACTGAAATACACCCATTCAAAAAATGGGACTTGACTTTTTTGCAGAAGGACGTTAAAATAGAGCCTGGATATTTTAGAAAAGCATGCCTGGCGATTCTGAGATAAAATCCTCAACCAATCCTCACTTTTGGAGGCTTTTGTTGACAAGGCAGATTCCATTTCCCCAAAGGAGGTGGTGCTCCCACTCATAAGGCTATGCCCGTTTACGGGTACACGCCTGTTCGCCCCTGGAGATTTCCTGTTTGACGACCACCTGACCACCGTGTATGGGGGTACGCCGGTCAAAGAAATTTGACTAACCTCCATTTATGCCGTCACATAGGTTTTACGAGGGACTGAAAACAGGTCAAGGTTTTCCCTTTTTATTAAAACCGCATAAGCATAAAGGAGGAGAAAATGCTTAGCAAAAAATGGGCTTTGTTAGCCCTGTTTGTGTTTGTTGGTTCGATGCTCTTGACCGCCTGCGAGGGCGAGACCAAAGAGGTCGAGGTTACCGTCGTCGTTCAGGAGACGGTTGTTGAGACAGAGGTTGAGACGGTCGTTGAGACGGTTGTCGAGACAGTCGTTGAGACGGTCGTTGAGACCGTCGTTGAGACGGTCGTGCTAGAAGCGACCGAACCCCCACCCCCGCCAGACGAGCCACGCACGTTGGTGGTCTGCCAGGGCCAAGAGCCAGACACCCTCTACATCTGGGGCGGCAACATGCTCGCTGCTTCCAACCTCCAAGAGGCGGTCTATGACGGCCCCATTGATAACAACTCCTTTGGCTATCAGGCCATCATCCTGGAAAAGCTGCCCAGCCTGGCCGATGGCGACGCTGTCATCAACACGGTGACGGTCGAGGCCGGCGACATTGTGGTGGACGACGCAGGCGACCCAGTAACTCTGGAAGAGGGCGTCCTGTTGCGCCCCGCCGGCTGCTATGACGCGGAATGCGCCATCGAGTATGCTGGCGGCGCGCTTGAGATGGAGCAGATGGTCGTCACCTTTGAGTTGATGGAAGGCATCGTGTGGTCAGACGGCGAACCGCTAACCGTCTACGACTCGGTCTATAACTTTAACCTGGTCGTCGACCCTGACACGCCAGCCAGCAAGTACACCCCGGATCGCACCGCTAGCTACGAAGCGACAGACGACTATACTGCCGTCTGGACCGGCGTCCCCGGCTACCGCGACTC
>JAAEPW010000431.1 GCA_024232355.1 Chloroflexota bacterium
CACGTATGCCAGTGCGTGTGAAATTCGCATTCGAACCAGGTTTGTACGGTCCACAAGCTAATCCTACCGCATCATCAGTGGTAAATAGACGGTGCGTCCATTGAGTATGGCGATGACCTCGCGTGTCCACGTGTTACCCAGGCCATCGTCCACCATCACGGTGTTGACGACCACCGTAGGCTCAATGATCCCCACATTCTCAACGGCGCTGTACGTGATGTTCACGGGTTCTCCAGCCTCAACGGCCCCCGCCCAGGTGATTGTCCCGTCCGACTCGCCATAGCTGCCGGACGATGCCCATAAATCTCCCTGGTAGGTCACCTCGGCGGGCAAGGTGCTGGTGATTTGAACGGAGGGCAAGGTCGGGCCGGAATTCTCCAATTGGATGGTATAGGCCAGCGTGGTTAGGGCCAACGTGCCGGTGCCGGACGTCGTGGAACGAACGCTCGCCCGCGAGTTAAGCGTCCCCTGCAAAATTGATCCTGTGCGCTGATAGTTTCCGCGCCCCGTCCCCCACAATATGCGTGCGTTTTCCGTGCCGGGTAGGTCATAGGCCACGAACCCAGAGTGGGCCGTGTTGAGCACGATTTCCTGGTCCGCATCGGCGTCAATGTTCGCCAGGGTGGGAGCGGCCAGCGCGCCGTTCCAGTCGCCGTTGAGGGCCGGGGGCAGGTCGATCTCGTGCAGCACGTTGCCCTGGTGGTCCAAGACGTGCAGCTTGCCGGTTTGGTTTGAGTCGTTTTTGGGCCACGAGCCAAAGATAACCTCGGCGTCGCCATTATTGTCCAGATCAGCCACGACTGGTTCCGAGGCAAAGCGGTAATCAAGCCCGCCTGGGTAAACGGAATAGGGCCAGTTGTGATGCTCGGTCTTGTCCAGCCAAAAGGCGTGCACGCGGCCATCGTAGGAGGCGTAGAGGATCTCTTTTTCGCCATCCCCGTCCAGGTCGGCCAGGACCGGGTTGGGCTGCGCGCTCTGGATCACGCGCCAGTCTTCGCTCAACGGTGCGCCGGTGTCCACGGGCAGCGTTTGCCAGTCATAGCCGCCTGCCTGAAAGCGGCTGCGGTCGGCATTAAAGATATAGACGCCGTTGTACTTGCCCGGCGGGTGGCCCACGTCGCAGTCGTAGACGTTGCCAGTGACGATCACTTCTGTCGCGCCATCGCCATCGACGTCGGCAATGGCAGCCGGACCATGGGCAAAGTTGGTGCGATAGCTCTCTGCGCGGACGCCATTGCACTGCCCCCAGCCGCGCAATTCGGTCTCCAGGCTTTCCCATACGCCGACCTTGCCCCAGTCCTTGTTGCCGTACATCGAATGGGCCGGAATTTGATCGCCATCCGGCTCGTAGGCGCAAATATAGTGCATATCCGAGGGCACAATGATCTCTCCCACGCCATCGCCGTCCACATCACCGATGGCGGCGTTGTCGTTAAAGACCCCGTAGGCATAGCCAGAGTCGTCGTTCAACTGGGGCCAACCCGCGCGCAGCGTGCCGGTGTGTTCATAAACCCAAGTGTTGACCTTGCTGCCGACTGCGCCAGTGACGATGATCTCCATCGTGCCATCGTCGTCCAGGTCATAGACCGAAAGACCGCGCAGTTCGTTGCTGATGGGCCGCTGTGACCAGACAGCCTCGCCCGCGTGGTCAAACACGTACAAATAGCCGCCAAGTTGCGCGATGACGACCTCCAGGTCGCCGTTATCGTCAATGTCGGCGACGACGGTACCGGGCCATATCCGGTCGCCAGGCGTGTTCACGGACCACTGGGTGCTGCCATCCTCGCCATTGAGGGCAAAGAGTGTGTACGCCCCGGCGATGACCTCCATTGAGCCGTCGCCGTCCAGGTCGGCCACGGCGGGCGACGAGTACCAGCCGGTCTCGCACCAGTGGGTACAGCCCCCATGCTGCCACTTGAGCGTCGGTGCCTGGATCGTTTGCACGAGAGGAGCAGCCAACGAGCCGTCGCCGATCAGTCCGACGAGGAGCAAAAGTACAGCAATAGACAACCAAGTGTGCTTCATAGCGAGTTCTCCTTTAGTATCAGGGGTAGGTAAACCTCGTGTGGGTTGACAATAATCGTGGCCGAGCGGACGATAGGCTCGTAACCCGGCATAGCAATGGTGACCGTGTTGATGATGGCCTGCGATGGAGTGAGTGTGGCAGTCCCAGAGACGACGTAGGGCACAGTGACAGCATAGGTGATGGTGATGGTTGGGACAGGGGTCAGGACGCCTGTCCAGGTCAACGTGGGAGCAAGGGCATCGTCCCAGGTGCCGGATGAGGCGTGCAACGTGCCGGAAACGTAATCGAGACCGGATGGTACGACGTCGGTCAGGGCAACGGTATGCGTTATCGGGCCACTGAGATTATGCACCGTTATGGTATAAGTGACGAGGTCTCCCGCAGTGGGACCCGGCGCAGAGGCTGTCTTGGTCGATGGGCTGAGATCGGGCACCGCCTCGCCGTCATAGATCAATATCTGGGATGTATACGGCTGCAACGATATGCTGCCGACCCGCCTGTTCTGGTCCAGGTCCAGGTACTGGGCGGTGCCGAGATCGATCTCTTGGACCCGCGCCGTGTCGTTATAAAAGATGTGTGAGAGCGGAGCTTCGCCAGTGCCCAGCGTAAACCAGGATTCCTTCGAATTGCCATCTTTGCCGCTGTAGCCCTGCCACGAGGCAAGCGAGTGATCTCCAACAGCCCGGATGTGATCTGCCTCGTAGGGGCTGAAAAAATAGTTGCGGTCAGAGGTCCCCAGGACACTCGAATCCTGCATCGATAGGGTCCAACTTTCCCCGTTGAGGTTGTAGAGCACGTTGTCGGTATGGGCCGAGACGTAGGTTGGCGAACCGGTCAGCCATACCTGGCCCGACCAATTCGCGGTTCTGCTGTTGTTGTACATTGTGTTGTCGGTGATGGTGCCCGTCGAATCTTGATACAGAATTCCGTGTACGGTCGAGCTGATGACGGTGTTCCCGGTCAGGGTCACGTCCCTGGAATAATGATCGATGTAGAAACCGAAACCGAACAGGGACTTGTATGTGTTGTGACAGCCGTCGGTGTTCCCAAGCGTGTCGATGATCATGTTCTCGTTGAACACGAGATCGTGAGCCGCTGTCTGCGACAAATTGTCTCTGCCAAAAGTGCGCACGCCGCCGCAGTCCCCCTTGGTGTAGCAAACTTGCTGGATGACGTTGTGTTCAAAGGTGTTAGCGTATCCAAACACATCAACGCCGTTGTAGGCGATGCGCTCCAACCGGTTGCCCATCACGGTGTTGTTGTTGCCACTGTCGTCAGCCTCGTCAATCTTGATTCGGATGCCGTCGCCATCCTCGGTGCATTGGCCGCCGCCGTCGTCAAAGTCGCATCCCAACCCCGCTGCGCCCAGGTTCTCGATCACACCCACATCGTGGATGACGTTGTCGCTGATGGTCGAGTCCCGGCTGTACAAGTTGATGCCCATACGGTTGGCTGTGTCGATGGTGTTTCCATCGACCGTCATATTGTAGCCGCCGCGCCATCCATCCGCCCGACCATCCTCCGCGCCCCACACCCACGACATCAAGTTGATGCCCATACCGTCCACGTCCGAGATGGTGTTGTTTTGCAGTGTGATGTGGTGGTTTTCGTAATGGGCGTGATTGGTCGGCGTGGCGATGCCGTGGCGGAACCAGCGCCGGACGTCGAGGTTCTCAACGACGACGTAAGCGATGCCCGGCTCGTTCAAGTCCTCTCCCAACGTGATGCCGCCCCACGACCGGTCGTCGTCCTGGAGCACGACGGAGCCTTCGACTTTGCCGTCGGACGGTGCGCCGCCGGTGGTGTACAGGTAGACCTGGTCGGTCGCGGCGTCGTAATACCATTCTCCTTCCCGGTCGAGGGTGCTCAGATGCCGGTTGAGAAAGTAACCCCATCCTGTGCATCCGCCCCAGCAGTCGGGGTACGCGCCCAGGGTCAAGGTCTGCGCTGAGTCGCCGGTCACCTCGCGGTTGAGGATGTACCAGCGCATTCCCTTGATGTGTGCCGCCGCCCCGGTCCAGTCGCCGCTCGGAAGCTCGTTATCGGTGATCTGGCTGCTGGAATGGGCGTCGATGGTCGAGTAGCCGGCGTCGCCCGTGTCGAGGTTGGGCCAGCGTCCCAGCATCAGCCGCTCGTCGTTGCGGAAAAGTTGATTGACACCGTACCCAAACTTGCCCGCGTTTTGCCCAGCGCCGAGAGGCGCGACGTAGATGTTGGCGCTGTGGCTGGTCCACCCTGATACTGGCTGCGCGCCGGAAAGGATCGGCTGGTCTGCGCAATCCGCCGGGTAAGAGCCAAAGGTGATCGGGTTGCCCGCCGTGCCGGATTGGGTGATGGTCAGCATCTCTGCCCGCCACGTGTCTCCACATTTGAACAGCATGCTGTCCCCAGGTTGCAAATCGAGGCTGTTGACCTTGGCAATCGTCTCGAAAGGCGCTCCCTCCGAAAATCCATCGTTGTCATCGCCCCCGCCGCTGCTGGAGACATAGTAGGTGGTTCCGGCTTGTAGATAACGGCTCGCACCAACGGGGGCAACGAGGTTCGCGACGAGTAGAAATCCCAATAACGGTATGTAAAGCTGTTTTAATCTGTTCAAGTTTTTATCTCCTTCCAACGCTGTCACGCTACGGTCCCGCCTGCCCCGAGTCCGGATCGACTATCAACGAGGATACGTCCACCGCCTCAAAGTCCGAGCCGTGCACCTGGCGCAGCTCGCGCAACACGTCGTTGTCCCAGTTTTCGTCAGGCACGCCCGAGATGTACCAACTGCTGCCGTTGTCGGCCAGGATGATGCCATAGGTCTTGAAGGCTTGCAGGATAACCTGCACCTCGGGCGAAAAGCCCGAAATATCAAAATTGGCCCTGAGACGGAAGCGTTGTCCCAGCGGTGGGTATTGCGATCCGGTCAGGCTGGACGCATAGTGCCGGGCGGGCCAGACGTAGTCACGGCGGGTCTGCGGCGCGGTGAAGCGGATGGCGTGCCGGATCTCACCTGCGGCGACCTCGTCGTAGCGCACCAGTCCCGGCAGGATAGGCAGTCCGGCGGCGTCGGCCGAGGTCCAACCGTCCGGGCGCAGGGCGTTGGAACCCAGATCAAAGATCGCGCCGGACCCCGCGTACCAGCCGTCATTCTCCAAGTGCGCCGCGTAGAGTTCATATAGCACACAGTTGTCCCGGTCCACGATCAGGATGTGGCGGTCGCCGTCGCCGTCCGGATCGCCCTCGATGGGCGGGTTCGGGGGGATGGGATATGGACCGTCGTCGCTTTCGTCGTCGTAAGTGAAATTGACGCTTAGCCCGGCCTGCGTACTGGGCACGTCCACGTAAGGGATGCCGATGGGAAAGCCTCCCCAGGTGCCAGAACCAAAGTCGGCGTGCAAGTTGGTGTTGGCCCCGATGGTATTGACATAGGCCGTGGAATTCGGGTCCAACGGCAGCGTGTCGATGGGCGTATTCCAGATGTTGTCGGCGGGGAAGACGTCGCACCCGGCGATCTGTGGTGACTGTCTACCATCCCACCCACGCAGCACCAGTGGCAGGAGCACATAGAAATTCTCACCGGACCCGGTGCCAAAGTTCCAGATCGGCCCGATAGTCGTGCTGAGGCCATCGGTAGCGGTGATCTGCCAGTGATACGTCGTGCTGGTGATGAGCGCCGGTGTGTACAGGGTCTGTGTCACGGTGGCAATCACCGGCGGGCTGGCCGTCCCCCCTGTCGCCCCCAGGGCTATGGTGTAGGTCACGGGGTCACCATCCGGGTCGCCGCCCTGCCAGCTCAACGTCGTGTCGGCAGAGACGCCCACCGCGCCATCGGCCGGGCTGGGGTTGGCGGGGACGTTGGGGGCCGCGTTGCCCACGCCGGGGAGCAGCGCGTCTGCCAGGCCGTTGATGTATTCCTCAATGGCCGTGTACCCGGAGGGCATCACCGTACTGTGATCGTTGCCGTCCTGGGGACTGAGGCCGTGGGCTGTCTCCCAGGTGTCGGCCATACCGTCGCCGTCGTCGTCCGTTGGCGGCGTGCCGGGGGTCAGGCCTTGTAGCCAATCGCCGGGCCGGTGGTTTCCCCACGAGCCGGTGCGGTTGCGCGTCTCGGTGACGGCCTGCGTGTTGACAATGTCTCGAGGCCGGGCCCCGGCATAATCCAGGACATCGGTGTAGGCTTGCTGGGAATTCGCGGTCGTGACAGGCTCATAGTCAGAATAGGCTGTGAAATCAAACTCGCCCACCTGGTTAAAGTAGGAACTGTCCAGGCAGCCCGAGTCGTAAAAGGTATAAGCCGATACAAACCCGGACGAGTCGAAGGGATTATCGACCTGACCACTGAACGTCCCGGGATCATCGATCCAGTTATCAGAGAGCCAATAACGGGCATCCACTGTGCTGCAATTTTCGGGGTCGAACCAAAAGGGCACCAAGGTGGTGCTGGGACCATCCCGATAATAGTTGCCCACGATGTTAAAGTCGCCGTCTGCCGGGTTGTGATGCACAAAGCCTTCACGGCCATTGTAAACCACGTTGTTACGCACCTCCGCCGGTCCCTCGGCCAGGGCCGGGGTGCGGGCTCTGGCGTGGGCAAACAGATTGTGGTGCAGAGAGATGCGACCACCGCCAGGGCCGTTGATCATTCCATAATTGTGGCTATCGCCGTCCGGATGCCCGCCGCCATAAACCGGAAAGGTGATGGCCGACCACTGGATGGTAATATCGGTCGCGCCGCCCCACAGATCGATGTTTTCGTCAATGCCGTGCGAGATATCGACGTGGTCCAGGATGATCAGATTGTTACACGAGAACTGCACGGCGTCGTGCTGAGCGGGGGACCAATCGTCGTCGGGTGGGCGGACGCGGATGTGGCGGATGATGATGTTGCCCCAGGTGGTGCAGTAATCGGTGTATAGGTGTCCGTTGATGGTGATACCCGCCCCGGGCGCGGTCTGCCCGGCGATAGTCACGTCGCCGTGGGGAATGCGTACGTCGCCTACGATCACACCCGACACTGTAAACACAATGATGCGCGAGCCGGACTGGTCCAAGGCCCATTGCAGGCTGCCTTCTCCAGAAGCCGCCAGTGTGGTCACCTTGAGCACCGATCCACCCCGCCCTCCGGTGGCCGCAGCGCCAAAGCCCTGTGCCCCCGGAAAGGCCGGCAACGGAGGTGGAGCGCTGGCGTCGTCGGGAAGCGCCGTTGGCTCGACAGCTTTGCCGTTTGGCTGAGCCATCACCAGGCAAGCCAAAATGAGGGTCAATGTAAGGGGTATCCTTCCAACCAAAACTCGTCTAACCATTTTGAGCTCCTTGTATATACTATTGGGAGACATTGCCCCCTGACACAGTAAAGCTGCTTCACACTTTGAAAAGATCGCCAAGATTCATTCACTATCTATCTTGCAACAGACAATGCCGACATTGATCCTCTGTACTGGGAACTACCTCGCCGTCAGGGGTAAAGGTTACGCAGATGATATCCTCATACTTGGCGGCAAACATCTCATCTTTGGGACACCATACCACATTCCAGAAAAAACCGGGGAAAAGTAGTCGAGGTTCATAATCTACACCCAGGCGGTATAAACCTTGATCAATCTCTGGAGACCCAAAAAGCCCTCCATTTATGCACAGCACAATAGTCTTGGTGTCTGGGTCAAGTGCTGCACCATCAAAGGGATCACTATAGAGTTGTCGTGTATTTCCTGTTTCAACATTTATTTCATGTAACCTTTGTGAGGATCTTTCGAAAACCCATGTTTCGGCAACAAATGTGTTGACAGAGGTCCAACCCAAGATGTTCTCTTGGTAGGGAGAGCCCGAGTACAGCTTGTGAGCTTGATTTTCCGTTACTGATACTGTCCATACCGCCTCATCGACTATATCTGTGTAAAAGGAATCATACGGATAGTTAGCAATTTCTCCATATACAATCCACTTGTTGTCAGGCGACCAACTCATCAAAATAGTCAAATGGTGCCCATCGGCAAGGCACTGGATGCTGTCTTGTTCCAGATCGTACACGCACACATCAGTGCTTTGTGCATCAAGAGCACTGACAAATGCCAGGTAGCGTCCATTGGGAGACCACTTGAGTATTTTGGGATCTGTTACGAGACGATGAACTGTTGATGGGTACCATGCTGTGCCATCTTGTTCAAGTGCATTTCTGATTTTTTCACTCAAGAGTGGGATGCTACGCACCACGTTCGAGTTCTCAAGATCAAAGATTTCGAGTTGATAGTTATATTTACTTTCCGTGAGCATTACTACTGCTTTATACAGCCCCGTCGGAGACACACGTGTATGTTTTACTATTTGTGGCGCGGCAGTCACAGTGGGTCTCGGTGTGGGAGTAGGAATGGTCAGTGAAGGCAGTGGAGTAGATGGGAGGGAAGATGGTGGCATAGTCTCCGTCGCGGAGGTCAAAGTCGGTGGGGCAAAGGCGGGAGTTGCGGTGCTATCTTTTCCGCCCCGAGTAACCGGCAAGGTTTCACTCTGCTCGCAAGCTGAGAGCAGAAAACACACTGCCATAATGCCCCAAACGATATACCGACTATGATAAAGGTGTGATTTAGTGAACATCATTCTCCACCGCCAGTTGTCTGTCCAGAGTCTTTTTAGCGCATCACCATTGGCAGATAAACCTTGTGCGGGTTGACCCAAATTGCAGCCGTTCGAATAACAGGATCATAGCCAGGCACAGCGATGGTGGCCGTGTTGGTGATGATCTGCGGCAGAGCAAGCGTGGCCGTGCCAGAGATGATGTGGGGCACGGTGACGGCGTAGGTGATGGTGACGGCTGGGGTGGGTGTCAACACGCCTGACCAATGGAGAGTGGGGGCATCGGCTTCGTTGACTGTCCCAGACGTGGCGGCCAGGGTGCCAGGGGTGTAGGATAGCCCCGCTGGAACGGTGTCCGTAAATAGAACGGTGGTGGTCAATGGGCCGGTGCTGTTGCGGATGACGACGGTGTAGGTCACTTGTTCGCCATAGTTGGTGACTGGAGAGGAGACGGCTTTGTAGGAGGGGGTGAGGTCGGGTTGACTTGAGGCCTGGGACGGCACCACGAATAGCGTGATCGAGTTGGCCGGATAAGTGGTGGTGAACTCGCCGGTGGACACCGGTTGGTCCGCTTCTTGAACAATGGCGGATAGGTTGGCAGGGCTGTATCGGAACACCTGGGCGGTCGGGGCGAACGCAAAGTTTGCCAGCGAGAGGGTGCTGGTGAGCGACTCTCCAGTTTTGTTGATAGCGATCAGTGTCAGGGCCGCGTCACTGTCGCGCTGGGCGGCGTAAATCGCGAGTTGTTCCTGATCGGTGCTGGAGGCTTGAATGCTGGTCTCGCCAAAGGTGCTGCCCAGGCCGTCATAGTTCAGGTACAAACGAAAGGCGTAGGCGGCGGGTTCGTCGGTGTCGGGTGGCCCCCACAGCGTCGCCAGATCAAGCCCCTCGCGGCCAAAGATACCGAGCACGTCTGCCTGAGCCAGTGCACCATTGATGTGATCGAGCGCGCCCCAATTATACTCGGTGATTGCCGTTTTGGTGCCGGGATAGTTGTCGGCGATCCACTGCTTCATGCGCGGGATAAATTGTATCGGGTCATTGGTAGTATCCGAAATCCAACTCTCGTCCTGGTAGGTGGGGTCCCATAGCGAGCGGGTCGAGCGTAAGCGCAACGCCTGGGCCTGGGCGTTTCCGGCGGACGAAAGCGCTACACCGTTTGCTTGTGGATAATAGTGCAAATCCAAATAGTCGAGGATGCGCACGCCGTTGGCTTGCTCGTAGGCGGCCATTTGCTGGAGGTACCAGGGCGTAAAGTCCATATTGCCGTGGCTTGCACGGTCGGGACCGGGGCTACATCCATCGGCAGCAGAGTATAAATAGGCACACCAACCCCATACCACCGGCCCGAGTGTCTGGGCCGTGGGATCGGTGGCTTTGACCACCGCGCCATAATCGTAGGTGCGGTCGCGCATCTCGTCGTAATCGGCAGGCTCGGGGTGTACGTCGCGGTGGGTGCTGTTCCACAGCATGGGCTCGTTGTCCAAGTTGTAGAACATTACACCGCCTTCGGCTGCCGTGCCGTACTCGTCGGTCAAGTGGTTGATCCACGAGGTGACAAAGGTGGTGGTGATAGGAATGCTGGTGTCGGATGGATCGTTGCCCGTGATCTCTACGCCGCCCTGTTCGCCGCTTCCGCAGTCGGTATCCCACGGATCAACATTGTCCTGCGTGCCGTACACGCTCACCTTGAACCCACAATCGTACGGGTGGCTCTCCAGGCGGCGCTTGGGGGTCCAGCCGATGAGCGGCATGGTCAATATGGACTCGGTTCCGGTGCGTAGATTCTGTTCAACTATGGCATCAATCCTTCCGGGAGTGTCAGGAACATTCTCGAAATACCAGTCTAGGCCGGTGTTGTGCACGTCGATCTGCCAGTTGTAGCGCGTGGTCGAGTTGCCCCCCCAGCGGCGCACGGGCAGGCCGAGTTCGTCAGCCAGGTCCTCGCCCGTAAAATTCATCCCATAGATGTACGGGCTGATAGAGTGGCGGGCGGCGGCGACGTCCACGCTCAGGGCTGGGCCGGCGGAGGGAGTAGGTAGAGGAGAGCCCGTGTTCACAAAAGTTACGTCGTCCAGGTAAAAGGTGGGCTGGGCATCGTTGACGTTGCTTTGCCAGATGAGGTCTGAAACGGCGGTTGGGCTGCCTAACTCGGAAAGGGGAATTTCTACCTCTTGCCAAGTCCCCACCGTGGCAATGACTTGGTACGAACTACCGTTTTGGTTAATGCTGACGGAAATATCTTGGCCGCCAGCGCTGCCTCCGTGCAGCCAAAAGCGCAGCGTGTCGTAGGTGCTGAGACTGAGCGCGTTGGCGTGCAGGTACAGCCCGCCCCAGGCTGCCGTGTGCGTGACACTGATAGAGTTTGTGCCGCTGTACACGGGGCTGCTGTTTGCGAAATCGATTGTAGTATCCCACGACCAGCTTTCCCAACCGGAGGCTAGGGCATCATCATACACAATCAGGTCAGAGGGAGCTTGGCTTTGGGCTGACCCCACAGTGACCAGTGCGGCGACCACCAAGGCCAGCAGAACGAACGAGGTGATCCATAAGGCTTTTCTGATTGTGGTTGGATGACCAAGTTTTTGGTTAGGGCTTGTAAGTGATTTCATTGTTGTACTCCTTTGTTTTATTGTTTGAGAACTAGTGGCAAGTATAAAAAGATATTCGTAGGCATCACCCGCACCGTGTCGGACATGACCGATGTGGTGTCCACCATCGCGTTAAGGGTGACGGTGTACCAGACATAGTTGGTCAGGTCCGTGAGCGTGTGGCTGCGGACGGTGCTGGTGGGGATGGTAATGGGTGGGAGGAGAACCGTGCCGGTCTCGCTGCTATAGTCGATCTGCCAGGTGCTGGTCGAGGATAGGGTGTTGGTGATTTCCCAGGTCAGGCGGATGGCCTGATCTTGCGGCGTGCCGTGCAGCACCAGGTTTCCTCTCTCAATGATGTCGGCTAGCTCGGCCCGTGCTGCCTCCCACACGTCGGGATTGGTGGACCAACTGATGTCGGAATATACATAGGTTGGATCATCCTCGGTCTCTACGCCGACCTCCCACAGCACTTGGGGGATCATCTCTTTGACGATCTCGGCGGTGCGCTGCGGGTCGATGGCTGCCGCCAGGGTGAGGTAATCCACGTCCTGGATGCCGCGCCGCCACAGCTTGAGCCGCAACGAGGCAAGCGGCCCCATCAGGTCATAGCTATCCTCCGGGTAGCGGGTGTCGGTGCCGGGGTAGAACAACACGCCGTCGCCGTTGCTATAGTTCCACCCAGTCTCGCCCTCTACGTCGTCGTCGCGGCTGTAACGGCCAAAGGTCTGCGCTTGTCGGAAGACGTTGGTCTGGGCCAGAGGGTCGTTGTAGCCATAGGCTTGAAAGTTGACGTAGTACGTGGATTCCCAGTAGAACCAGCGATCAAATTGCTTTTTGTATTGGGTCCACGCCAGCGCGCGCAGGGCCACGCCGTCATCCTCGGTGAGAAAAGTGCCGGTGGCCGGACGGCTGCCATTGTATATGTACGTCCACTTGTCTGGATCTGCCAGGTATTGGTCGGCGGCGGCTTGCCACACATCGGTGATGCCAAACCCTGCGTACGTCGTGGGTACGTCGAGGGAAGGCGTTTCGGCTGCTGCTGCGGGCAACCCAATTGTCGCCATAGACTTGAGGCGCTGGCCGGGGCCGGGGTTGTTATCCATCCACTGGGCCCACTGCTCGGTTTGAGGATAGTCGTGCGATTCGTCGATGAGATAGAGGAAATACTCGGTGGGCGTGCTAAAGGCTTGAGCATCGAACCAGTTCACCCAAGCGTCGGTGTTGTCCCACATCTCTTGCTCACTGTCCTCATCCCACATCCAGCGCCAGCTCCCATAGGTGCCGACAGAGTAGACGTTGTTGCCTACGCCCACGCCGACGCCGTCGTATTCTTGAGCCGAGGTAAAGAGTTCGCCGGTCAGGCGAGCTGTCCAGGCCTCGTCCATCCGATTCAGGGTGCCGCCGCCGATGAGGGATATCTTGTGCCGGTGGGCGAGTTGAAAGTGGCGGTCGGCCAATGCGAGGGATTGAGTGTAGACGGATGTGCCGGGATTGGGCCACGGCTCGTCGAGGTAAACGGCATTGATGTCCTCCCCAACCACCAGCATCGTCCGGGCGTTGGGAAGGTCGGGGAGTTCAAAGTTGCGCACTCGCAGGTGGATGGGAACCTGTCGCGCGGGCGCACCATCCTCGGTGATCTCGATAGTGCCCTCGTAGATTCCGGGGGGCGTTGTCTTGGGGACATAGATATCGCTCCATATGGATTGGTTGGTGCCAGCGGCGATGGTAAAGGGCGTGTGGAGTTCGAGAGGGACGGCGATGTCGGGGGAAAGTTGGTTGTGACAGGGCCGATCTTCCCAATCTGTGCCAGGCAGAGCATAACGGCCGTCGTGGGGACGGCGGCAGCGTTCGGGGACGTGCCGCTCGTCGTAATAATTTTCGTACCCCAGGTGGCTGAGCCCGCGGATTTCCAGGTAGCGCACGAAATAAAGCTCAATGTTGCGCCCGATATAGTTGAACAGGTCATCGTCGGTGCTGGTAGATCGGGTGGTGATGCTGGCACCGCCGGGACCGGTCAAGGAGGTCAAGCTCACCTCGACGTTGGCGGCGTCGGAGGAGGGCGCTTCGAGCACCAAGTTGAAGCCCACCACCTCGTTGCGCGCGCCGAATAGCGAGATGGTCGTGCCATCCCAGACCGAGTTGTACACCGCGCTGGGGTCGCTGGTGGCGCGCAGTTCGCTTTGCCAGACCTTGTCCTGCCCATTGTTGGCCCAGACTTGGGTGATGTCGTTGGGGGTAAGAGGGGCGGCTATGGCGTCTTGTTGCTTGACCGGTGACTGGCAGATTGATAATGTGATCAAGGTCAAGAATACCCAAAGCTTTTGTGTTTTCATTTTTTCTCCTTTAAGAATCAATGATACCGCAAAACAAGGGGCAGGCAAACAAAGATATTCGTTGGCATCACTGTCACCGTGTTGGTCATCAAAGGGGTGCTATCGAGCATGGCGTTGAGGGTGACGGTGTACCAGACGAAATTGGTCAGACCGGTGATGGTGTGACTGTGCGCCGTGCCGGTCAGGCTGATGGGCGGGACGAGGACTGTGCCGGTCTCGCTGGCATAGTCGATCTGCCAAGTGCTGGTCAGCGGCGGCGTGATGTTGACCGTCCAGTTCAGATGAATGGCCTGATCGTCCGGTATGCCCAACAGATCTACCTCTGGCACAGCCTCGTGTGCACCAATGTCCCACGCCCAGCCCTGGGGCCGGCTGACGACGTTCATATCATAACTGAATTCGTGCAGCGTGATGCCTGCATCAATGGCGGGCGAGTTCACGCGCAGGTAGAAATCACCCGCTGCCGGACCGACGAACCGGGGATCGACGCCGAACGTGCTGTGTTGGTCATATTCGGGCTGTTTGGGCGGCCAGTCAAAGTCGGGGTAGTGGATGTTGTAATCCCACACCGTGCCAACCTTGGTGTCTTGATCCCCGATCTGGGAACCACCACCGTTATTGTAAAAGATATTGTTCAGCACCGTCAGATAGGGGCTGCGGCCCAAACCGATAGCGCCATAGTGGCTTTCGGCCACTACGTTGTTGACGAACGTAAAGTGATCCACAGATCCGTTGAACGCGATCGCCCGAGCGCCTCGCAAGATGTTGTTGCGAAAGGTGATGTGATGCACCGCGTTGCCCGTTCCGCTTGACTCACTCTGATCCTCGACCATGAACATTTGGCCAAAGTTGTCACAGATGTTGCCCTCAACCAGGATGTGGTGGGCGAACTGGCTATCTGGCCAGACCGAAAAGGTCTGGAAACAGTCGATGTGGGGATCGCCATACTGTTCCTCGTCCAAATAGTCGTGCATATAGTTGTTCCGAATGACGTGCCCGCTGCCAAAAAAGCGCATCGCGTCGGAATCGCCTCCGACCTCCGCGCCGGTGTCGGTGTTGACGTCCAGCCCGTGGGAAAGCTCGTTCCCTTCCACGACCCAGTTTCGCCCGACGATGCTGATCCCCGTGCCCTGCACCCGGTAGAGGGTATTCCCTTTGATCACGGTGTTTGCGTTGTCGTGGCTGCTGGCCCGGACTCCCACGTAACCATAGCTGGAAGGATCAGGGTTGAGTTCGTGGACAAAGTTTCGCACAATCTCGACACGTTCGGTATTGCCCAAGAAAATGCCCCCTTGCCCGGAATCTCCCCCGCCGTGAATATCGGTGATCTCGAAATTCTCGATTCTCACATACACTATCGGCACGGTACTGGGATAGGCCGGCTGGAGCACAAATCCTCTGGTGACGGCGTTGACCGTCGGATTGCTCGGCACTTGTGTCGGGTTATCGGGATCGAAAATCGCGTTCGGGTCGACCAGGCTCTGGTCAGGCACGTTCAGCCCTTTGTAGGTGATATAGTTGCCCGGCGAGCCTCCTTCGCGGATCGCCACGCGGTCATAGCTCCCCGGATAGACGATGATGGTGTCGCCCGACTGGGCCACATCCGCCGCGTGTTGGATTGTCAGCCACGGTTCGGATTCGGTGCCGGGGTTCTCGTCGCTGGCCTGGGGGTGGTTTTGATCAACGTAGAAAAAGCTATCCAGGACGGTGGTCGTAGAGGTGTAATGGCCCGACGCCGTCTCGTTGTACGCCACGTCCTGAGACCGCACCCGAAAGTGATATGTTGTTTCAGGGTACAGCCCCGCCAGCGTGACCGAGTGCGAGGTCACCCGCGTACTCGTGATGGGAGTGATGGTGTCATAAGCGCCCGTCTCTCCGTATTCCACCTGCGATGTGCAGTCCTCGTCCGTCTCCCACGAGATCTCGGCTGAATAAGGGGATACGTTGATCGCTTGAACGTTGGATATGACAGGCGGCACAGTGTCAGAGGAAAAAATATAGAAACTAATCTTGTAATCGTCGTCGTTCGCGCTTCCGGCTGTGTCCTGGCACCGGACGTAGTAGGTATAGGTCTGCTCGTCCACCAAGCCTGCGACCGGGTGCGTGTGTGTGATGGAGCCGGTCACGGCAAAGGTGTTGGGCATCGCGGCAAAAGAGACGCCGGGTGATGTTGCGTAGCGGCATGTCGCCGACTCGTTCGTCGCCAGGTAGAGGGTGACCTGGGTGGTGTCTGAGGGGAGAATGCCGCTGGGCGCGCCGTCGGATCGCAGGGGTGGTACGGTGTCAGTGCCGGTACTTGCTTCGTCGGCCCCAATGTCCCAACCGCCGGTGCGGGCATCGCCGTCGACGTCGTCTGCGAAAGCGATCTGGGCGTCGGTCGAAAGGTCGGTGCCATAGTTGCGCGCGCCGGTATCGGTGGCGGCGAGGTGGAAATTGTCGTTCCCACTGTCCACAAAGGCAAAGGTCTGATCTATGCGCGAGTTGAATCCCGGCGCGCTACCGTCGGAGGATGCGTTGAAATCGGAACCGGGATAAAAGATGCCGTAAAAGTCGTCGTTGGGTGCCTCGGTCAAATTGTTCTTGGCGACGACCATACCGCCGGACCGGATGGCAAAGCCTTCGATAACGTCTATGATCGTATTGTTATAGATGTAGGACGCGCCCGCCGAGGTCTGGATGCTGCCCAGGTAACCGATAGCGCCCACGTCATAGATGATATTGTTCCACGCCTTGAGCACTCCGGTGTAATCATAGATATAGATGCCGCTGCCCGTGTCCACGCCGTTCCCGTGGATCAGGTTGTGGCTGAGGTGGATATCGCCCACGCCCTCACCAGCATAGGGGCGGACGTAGACCAGGCTGCCATCGTACAGGCCGTGTATCTCTAGCCCCTCGACCCGGAAATAGGCCACGCCGCCATAGATGGGGCGGTCGCCCGTCGTCACCAGCCGGTAGCCGCTTCCGACTGTGCCGTCGTGCTGGGCCTCGACTGTCGTATATATCCTGATGTAATGATCGGCATCCGTCGTCCAACCGCTGAGATTGAGCGGCTGGGTGTCTGCTAGAGTCCACGTGCCCTCGATCCGGGCCACGGCGATTTTGTCCGCCGCAACCAGGTCTCCCGGCTGGTTGCCCGCAAAGTCGATGCCGCCATAATCCGCCTCCCAGGCCGAAAGGGATGTGTAGCAATCGCTGTAACCGCCGCAATCCTGCCGAATGATGCTGATTATTTCCTCAGTCACGGTTTGATTTTGGGCGCGTCCCACACCGCCCGATGCCGTCAGCAATACGAGTGTGAGTATCAATGTGAGTAGTTTTTGTGATTTCATTTTGTGTCCTTTTTGCTTTCTAGCGTTTCGCCCCGCAACACTTTTTGTACTTGACCCCGCTTCCGCATGGGCAAGGTTCGTTGCGTCCCACCTTTCTCTTGATCTGGAGCCTTTCTCGTGGCTCGTCAAAGCAAGCCCACCACTCCATCTCTTTGATGGTATCGTCTATATAACTGTATCTGCTTTCCCCTCTCAAATCTGTTAGCATTCGATCCTTGCCTTGTTCAATTTGCCCTTGCACCCATTCCAAGTTAGTGTAGTTTTCATCCACCAGACCTTCCGCAAAGGCTTGGCTGATTTCTTCTAACAACTCTTTGGGGTGCAATTCACAACAGCAGTCAACCAGGCTTCCCCAGACAAGGGAGGGTTTTCTTTCAAGCTTTTCTCGGAACAGTGCTCGGTAATAGCTCATTATCTCTTCGCGGCTCTGGTCTCCACGAGCCACCAACACCAGCAATCCTTGCAAGGCCGCGCTGCGTACGTATTCGTTGACATTCTCATTTTCTATCAGCGATTCCATCAGACTCGTATCATTTCCGCACACAGAGGCCAGGATACGATTGAGGTCCTCGGTAACGAGTTCCCCCGTAACATCCAGCGTGACCTCACCCGGAATGGAGAAAAACTCGACGATCAAGGGATATGCGCGTCTCTCTCGAAACTGGGCGAGCAGGTACATCGCATACATGTGCGCCATATAGTTCTTTTCATATGCCAACTCGTCTATGTTTTCTGCTGCATCCTGGACGATTGCCAAGAGTTCGGGTGTGATCGACTCTTTTCTGGTCATCGCGTCTCGCAAAGCTCGACGTGGAAACCTTTTGTTATAGAATTCAATTTTGTCTAGGATTTCTTCGATTTTCATTTTCTCTCCTATTTTAACGGGTTGCTTTTCAACGGATGCTTTGATTGAGAGCCTAACCTTAACAAGGCCAAGTTCTTGCTGACGAACTGGGCGGGTCAGGCTGGTTCAACTAGTTCGAAATAGTAGGCTACAAATTCAAACTCATCTGTCGGGTGGTCAAAGTAATCGAGGTGATCTGCCCTGAACTCGTCCGCACTGGCATTGGTTTCACCTCGCCATAGCCGTTCCGGGATATCATCCCAACGGCACAATTCCATTGCCACGATTCGGATGGCGCACCTTTTTATCAGGGTGCTGTCGTATACATCATAATATTCTCCAACTGTGAGCGCGCTGTTGTACTCATCTTCGTCTATATCTATCTCACCCAGATGGGCAACACTGGCAGTCTTTTGCCCCTTGATAATTTGCCCAACGAGATTATCCGAAACAAATTGAATACGACGGGTTGCGTTTGACATGAGTATCCTCCTTATTAAAAAGCGTCCGGCAGTGAATTTCTTTTGATGTTTGTGATAGGTTTGTATTCTTCAATTCTGCCTCCACGGTGAACTCGGCGACCTCGATCAAATTAGCGCTCTTTGGTCATAAACTTGAAGAACGGTGCCTGCGCACTGCCCACGTATTGCAAGATGATTGTGGCATCCTTTTCTGTTGAAAGACCCCATTGGGTTATGCTTGTTACCTGGTTCACACTTGGAGTTTGCAAAATCGTTCCTGCATCGCGGATCTTGATGATGTGACGGCGAAACTTGACTAACGTGGTTGTCGAACCAAGAATAGCCAACAGTGTTAGGGTGATATGTTTGAGACCACCTAAAGATTGGCTGTGCAGTGTTTGGCCCAGGGGCAGCACGACGAGACCGATGCAAAAGAGACCAGGCACCCCTTGAGCCATCCCCCAAAGAATATGACTTGGGGAAGCGCAAGATAGAACAGGGATAAGGGGATCAGATAGCGTGTTAGGGTTTTGGATCGCAGTATCAAATTTTCATTTTACGGGTGCTGTCCGCGTGCCAAAGCCAGTGCGTGTTTGACAGCCTCTTTGGGTGTGGCAGCGTACACAATAGGCGCGGGGGAATGATCCTCGCGCTCGATTTTCCACGTCCCTAACCCCACCACCGGCGTGCCGAACGATAGGGCAAAGGCGATCTCGCTCAGTGTGCCGTAACTCCCACCGACGGCGATCACTGCCTGGGCGGTGCGGGTGATGATGACGTTGCGCGCGCAGCGGATGCCGGTGACGATGGGAATGTCTACGTAGGGGTTGGCCTCGCTGCGGTTGGTGCCGGGCAGAATGCCGATGGTGAGGCCGTCGGCAGACTTGGCTCCGCGGCAAGCGGCTTCCATCACACCACCGCGTCCGCCGCAGACAAGCGTGCCCCCTCCCTCGGCCAATGCCCGCCCCACGACCTCGGCTGTTGCGATTTCCTCTTTGCTTGGCGCTGACCCGCCGATGACGCCAATGATCGTACCGGTGATCGATCTCATTGGGTGTTCCTTCCGTGTAGGTGGAACTCTTTCAGTGTCGTGTACTCGGCTCCTGTGGGCTTGAGCACGCTGCGGATTAGATCAAAGCTGTCGACGGTTATTTCGCCCAGCAATCCTACCGTGGCGTTGACGACGGCATCCCCCACCTGTGCTGCATCGTCGCGGGATGTGCGGCGGTTCACCCGCCCTATGGTCAGGTGCGGCTTGAATTTCCGTTTTTCCCGCTCGTAACCGAAATGGGTCATTGTCTCTTCGACGGCGTCTTGCAGCACCTCTAGCCACCCGGTCGGGTCCTTGACACCGACCCAGACGATGCGAGGCTTGCGAGGATTGGGAAAGCAGCCCAATCCCTCGACGCTAAAGGTAGTCGTCGGGGCGTGCCGGGCCACGGCTGTCAGCGCCTGTTCGATGCCGGGTAGTTTTTCTGTCAGCGTGTCGCCCAGGAATTTAAGCGTCAGATGGACGCTCTTCACCCTCACCCAACGCACGCTGCGAGCCGGAACTTGATCTCCCAATTGTTGTTGAAGGGCGGCGATTTGGTCCAACAGCGAGCGGGGCAGGGGGACGGCGATAAACGCGCGAATGATCTCCATTTTGATCACCTCTTGATTATGGCTGCCAAGGCTTGCCATTGTACACAGGCCAGCGGAGCACTTTGCGCCGGAGCCACGAGACAAAGCGACGCCAGGGGCTGCGATGGGCCAGTCCGGCGACTTCCCCGGCCAATTCCTCGGAGGGGATCTCTTGACCGCTGTATTGCTGGCGTAGGTGGGCTTGATGGCGTATAATCCAGTTTACCAGATCGGCCTCGGTGCGTCCGGGAAAGAGCTGCAACATGTGCTCGCGGTGGATCACTTCGACGATGGGGCAATAGATGCGGTCATACCAGTGGATGGCGGCCTCTTTGAAGGAGACGTTGCAATCACGCTCCAATTCCATATAGTGACGGTGGATGGCTATCTGTTCCTCAAAATCCTGGTAGCGTCCCGCTGAGGTCAAGATAATGTACTGCTCTGGACGGTGCTTGTCGAGTTGTGTGCGTTCGAGAAATGTGAGGTATTCCTGACGGATCGGCACGTCCTTGGGTGCGTCGTCGGGCTCCAGGGGGACGCGCGTCTCGTATTCCCACACGTGAGCGTCGATAGTCGTGGCCCCCATCTGGCGAGCGACAGAGACACGGTGGTTGCCGTCGAGGACAAAATAGACCTGGCCTACCTGGTACACGCGGATGGGAGCCATACCGCGCGTAGTGCTAATTTGATCCACTCGCTGCCAGCGACTGCGCACACTTTCGGTGCGGGGGAGAAAGGTGCGCGTAAAATCATTGTACCGGCCTACGCTGCCCACGATCTGGTCGAGCAGGATGGATTGGACGCCGTTATATACTCTTTCCCCCAGACCCAGTCGTTCACACACCGCTTCGAAGGAAAGCAGATGGGGCGAGTCGTGACGCAAGAAAGAGAGGGCATCCTGAATGAACGCTCGCTGGTGAGCACGGTCGAAATCCCGTTCTGCTTTGGGACGAACCACGACAGTCCCGCTGCTGGTGGTGTGAACGGTTAATTGGTCGGCCTGGGATTCCGGCGGTGATGTAGGCTGGTGCTTGTGACGTTCTTTCATCTCGGCTCTATTATATGATGGGTGGGGGGGATGTCAAACAAGAGACGAGAACCAGACCTGCCAGGTTTTAGAAACCTGGCAGGTCTATACAGGAGGAATCTATGCACACACATACGGTTTGTCTGACGTTCGATTTTGATGCCTTGAGTGTCTGGTTCAGTTACCCTACTGTTACTCCGGCGATGCTCTCTCGTGGAGAGTACGGGGCGCGGGTGGGGGTGCCCCGTATTTTAAAGTTACTGGCAGCTTGTGACGTTCCTGCCACGTTTTTTATCCCTGGTCACACTGTCGAGTCCTTTCCCAGCACCGTCGAGGCGATCTTGGCTGCGGGTCACGAGGTGGCCCATCACGGCTATGGTCACGAGGACCCCAGCACGCAAAGCCCCGACGAGGAGCGGAAGAGTCTGGAGCAGGGTTTAGCGGTCCTGGATCGCTTTCTGGGGCATCCGCCTCTGGGTTACCGTTCGCCTTCTTGGGATTATAGCCCGGTGACTCTCTCGTTGTTGGTCGAATATGGCTTTCTCTACGACTCGAGTCTCTTTGCCGATGACTTTCAACCGTATCACCCTCGGATAGGAGATCGGGTGGGCGTCGAGGAGCCGTTACAATTGGGAGAAGAGGTGGCCCTTTGGGAGTTTCCGGTGGATTTCTGCCTGGATGACTGGCCGCACTTTACTTTTAACTTTAGCCCCCTGCGGGTGGGTCTCTCTGCACCGTCCAAAGTCTTTGACGTTTGGGCTGGCGAGTTTGACTATATGATCGAACACGAAGAGAGTGGTGTCTTTACACTGACTATGCATCCCCAGGTGATCGGGCGCGGCCATCGAATGGCGCTTTTGGAGCGTTTGATTCAGCACGTTCTTTCTCGAAATTCGGTCCGCTTTGCCAAGATGGGGGACGTAGCGAAAGAGTTGTCAATATTAGATTGAGGAGGAGATTATGAAGATCATTGTTGTTACGGGCAGTACCAGAGGTATTGGATACGGTCTCGCTGATTCGTTCCTGGCGCTTGGATGTGCCGTTACGGTCAGTGGACGCACGCCAGAGGCTGTCGAAAAGGCCGTAGCGGAGCTGTCCGCCAAACATCAGGCCGACCACGTATTTGGGCAGCCTTGCGACGTGACCGACTTTGAGCAGGTACAAGCGCTGTGGGACGCAGCCAAGGCTCGCTTTGACAAGATTGATATTTGGATCAATAACGCCGGGCTGAGCAACCCGCAGAAGGATTTCTGGGAACTCGCACCGGAGCGAATTCAGACCATCGTCAGCACCAACGTGATCGGGGCGATGTATGGTTCCAAGGTGGCTTTGCGCGGCATGCTGGACCAGGGTTTTGGGGAGCTTTACAATATGGAGGGCCTGGGCAGCGACGGTCGCAAGGTGGATGGCCTGGCGCTCTACGGAACCACCAAGAGCGGCCTGCGCTATCTCAACGAGTCCTTGGCGCAAGAGACAAAGGGAACACCTGTACTGGTGGGCGCACTCAGCCCAGGCATGGTGGTGACCGATTTTCTGACAGCGCAATATGAAAATCGCCCGCCGGAGGATTGGGAAAACGCCAAGCGCATTTTCAATATCCTGGCCGATCGGGTGGAAACCGTCACCCCCTGGTTGGCTCAACAAGTGCTCGCCAATGACAAGAATGGCGTGTGTCTTCAGTGGCTGCCCGCGTACAAGACCATGTTTCGTTTTCTCTCGGCACCCTTTAGCAAGCGGAATCTGTTCGAGTGATTGAGAGATACTGTGAAGACTTTTGAAAACTCGACCAAATTCAGCATATTCTGCGACTGTGTGCTGGAGGTCGGATGGCTGCTGGCCATAATTATCACGTCGATGTTCTTTGATGTGTACTCCAGTCGAGTTTTCGAACCGGACAAAGTGACGACGCTGCGGATGCTGGCCGTGGTGATGGCCGCATTCTGGGTTGTGCGACTTGTGGAAGAAGTGTTGAGCGGGCAAAGACCATTTCGTTTTTCTTGGCGCACGCCGATGGTACTCCCGGCCTTGCTGACCATGACATCCTACTTGATTAGCTCGATCTTGTCCGTAGCACCGTACAAGAGCTTTATGGGGTCGTACCAGCGCCTGCAAGGGACATACACCCTGTTTGCCTACCTCGTCATCTTTTTTGCGATCCTGACCAGCCTGCGCACCCGGTCGCAATTGAGACGCCTCGTGACGGTGCTTATTCTCAGCAGTCTGCCTGGTGCTCTGTATGGGATGATCCAGCGTATGGGCCTGGATCCACTTCCTTGGGGTGGCGATGTGCGACGGCGTGTAGCATCAACAATGGGCAATGCCACGTTCTTGGGATCTTATCTAGCGATGATCGTGCCCCTCACAATTGTCCGGGTTGTAGAAAGTGTCCTCAATATCGTTGATGGTGGGTGCAAGCGTGGCATCAATTTCATCTTGACACTCGTGTACACATTCATAGCTGTGGTTCAGGCTATAGCCATTATCTACGCGGGAGGTCGAGGTCCATGGTTTGGAATTTTGGCAGCGTTCTTCATTTCTCTTTACATAGGTTTGATCGTGATGGCACGTAATGGAGGACGACGGTTGTGGATTGCTTTGGGTAGTATAGGATTGATCATCGTAATCGTGATCATCATATTCAATATCCCCGGCCCATTGAACAATCGAGTTGCTCGAATTGCTTTTCTACGCCACACCACACAATTCAGTGAACTGCGTGGGGGGACCGGAAGGGTGCATACCCTCATTTGGCAAGGAGCGCTGGACCTGATTCTTCCTCACGATCCTATCGAGTATCCCGATGGGTCTAGGGATGCGTTCAACGCCATCCGTCCACTGGTGGGCTATGGTCCTGAGACGATGTATGTGGTATACAACAAGTTCTATCCGCCTGAATTGGGTCATTACGAATCCCGAACGGCTGGACCAGATCGTTCTCATAATGAAACACTGGATGTTTTGGTGACCACAGGTATCCTGGGATTGGCGACATATCTGTTCACATTTGGTGGCGTTTTCTATTGGGGTTTGCGTTGGTTGGGGCTGATCGAGACTCGTCGGCAGTTTTGGACCTTGGTGGGAATGAGCATAGCTTTTGTATTGTTATTCTTCCTACTCGGTTGGTGGATAGAGGGGCCACATCTTGTAGGTGTCGCAGTACCATTGGGTGTTCTAGCGGGCATCATAGTCTATTTGACTATTCAGGGCTTTTTGACCATAGGCCAAAAGAGGGTCAATGCTGAGAAAGCTTTGCCTCGTCTCGATACCATCCTTCTTGTGGGCGTTTTGTCCTCAGTAGTTGCATGTTTTGTCGCGATCAATGTTGGGGTTGTCGTCTCTGCCACCTATACTACTTTTTGGGTGCTCGTGGGCATAATGGTCGTCTTGGGGCAACAATGGATGATCGAGACATCAACTGAAGAACATGATCTAGCAAGCGAAGATTTGACAATAGAGTATGAAAAAGAACAGCATGAATGATGCATGGTAACAAAGCAATCTTTTAAAAACTAGGAGGTCAAGCAGAATGACGAAATCTTTTTCTCCACCCCATCGAGACGTATGGAGTGGTTTGTTCAGCGATGACCCTACTGCAGAGATAGGCGTGATGGGGGTTCCCTTTGATAAAGCGATCAGCTTTCGAAGCGGGACGGGCCTTGCTCCGACCAAACTGCGGGAACTGACCACTCATATGGCCAGCGCCACCAAAGATGGTCAAACCCTGACCCTGGGCGTGCGTGACTATGGCGATGTGGCTACAGACCTAGAGTGGTCCCGCTACTTTCAGACGGTGGAAGAGCGGGCGAAGGACGTTCTCCAGCATCCACTGGCCCTCTTTCTGGGCGGCGATCATTCGGTGACGATTCCCTTGATCCGGGCGTTTGACCGGGTGGTGGATGGGCCGTTTGGCGTGTTGCACTTTGACGCGCACTTTGACCTGTTCGATTCGTACGATGGGCATCGTTGGTCTCATGCTTGTACAGAGCGGCGGGCGCTAGAGTTGCCGGGTCTGGATTCCCAACATCTAGTCTTTGTTGGGCAGCGATCCTTTCCCAAGAAAGAGTTGGACTTTTTGCAAGCGCATCCCGAGATCACTTACTTTGCTGCCCGTCAGTGCTACAAGCAAGGTATAGAAGCGATAGCTGATCAAGTCGTGGAAAAATAAAGGATGTGCAAGCCGTCTACTTTACCTTGGACATTGACGGCCTGGACCCAGCCTATGCGCCCGGGACCGGCACACCCGAGGGAGGCGGCGTGTCTACGAGAGAGTTGATGGAACTGGCCCGAATCGTCGTGCAGAAACTGCCGGTGCGGGCGATGGACATGGTAGAGGTATCGCCTCCGCTGGACAGCGCGGATATCACGTCCGTTGCCGCTCTCAAGGTAATTTGCGAGGTTTGGGGTGTGATTCAGGAAAGAACTAAAACGTAAAGCGTGAGGTATGAGATGCCGTAATTCCATTTCATGCGCTGTTGCCAAACTAGAAAAGAGATTGAGGTGAGAATCTCAATCTCTTTTCATTGTCGGGCTCGAGTTTTTATATCACGTTAGCACAGAGATAGCCAACCACAACCCCAATGCGGCAAAGAGGAGCGTCATTCCCAGCTTGACCATCGCCGCCCGCTGCTGGAGGAACTGGGTCAACTGCTTGGAGCCGGTGCCATAGTACGCCAGGATAAAGACTACTACCAGTGGCAGGATAAAGAACAGATTGTAGAGCGCGAGGAAAGTAAATGCTTGCACGCGCATTCCGGGTTGACTGATCACGAAAATAATTGTTGGTAGATAGACTTGCCCTGTGCAAGCCAACTCTAGGAACGAGACCACCACACCGGTGACAAAAGCGCCAATGATAAATGATTGTGATTTTCGCCCCCTGCGGATGACGGCATTGATGCGCATCCTCAGGCTGTGAGGCAAGTTCAGTGACATGTCGCCAATATCACCCCGGCGGGCCTTGAGAAAGTCGAGAAAACTGAACACGGCCAGCCCAATACACAAAAGAGCGGTCAGACCATACACCCAACGTCCTAGGGTCGTTAATACATCACCTAGCAAATCGAGCACTTTGTAAAATCCCAATCCTACGACCAGATAAGCAAGGAACACACCGAGAGTGAACGCCGCTCCCACGAACAAAACCTCTCGCCCCTTGCGACCACTCAAGGACAGATAAGAAACGAAAAAGATCAACGTGGCAAAGGCGCAGGGGTTGAGACCATCCACCAAACCCGCGAGAATCACCGTTATTATCTCAGGAAGATCAACTGTTAGAGAACCACATTCCTCCCAAATTCTTTCTGCTCCTGTGGACTCGTATTTTGCGATCAGCGCTTTTAGATTCTGCGGGGTAATCTCCTCTTGCCCAACCAGTACGTCATTGCCTATGAACAGCATGGGCGTATGCAAATTTTTCTCTCGCTCTGCATGCTTTGCTAGACACTTGACCAGATCCACACTGTCGTAGATATCGAACTCTTCGACGACCAACTGTGAGTAGCGGCTGCGCACGTATTGAATATCCGACTCGGCCCGGCTGCACTCTTGACAACCAACCTGGTAGAAATAGGCCGCCCAGATCGAAGCCGCGCCCGGCTCGCACACCAGTTCCTCCTCATCGCAAGGTTCTACTTCTTCCACTATTGGTGGGACCAAACCAAAGTTCAGTGTTCCCTCGCTTGCAATGGGAATTTCCTCCAGACCGGGGATATCGGGCCAAGATGTTCCACCCGTTCCCAAGCCGGCATCGATCAGGTGGGATAACCGCTCGCGGATTTCATCCTCACCGACGAGTGCTTGCTCGTCAATCACCAGCGTCGGTATCCCGCGCCTCTCTGCAGAAACACCAAACATTTCCTCAGCACGAAGCAACATCTCGTACTTGGCAGGGTCGACTTTAGTCGGCTGGGTTGGGTCGTGGTACTGGACCCATTTGATCTGCAGTTGGCCATCATATTCAGCTTGCAACGGAGTCAACAAGTTGTTGATCACAGCAATGCAGTGGGGACAATCATCACGGTAAAAGTAGACCACCTGCACGATAGAGTCATCCTGAGCTTGGGCCACATTTTTTCCCAAAACGAGAGCCAAAACTAGAGCCAGCAAGACCGGCCACAGCCGGTATTTCAATTGGATTGAATCATCCATTCTTTGTCACCTTTGTTGTCGCGGCGTTATGCCAGCATCCCACGGATGATAATGTCTACGGCCTCATCTTCATCCAGGCCGCGGGCCATTAGCGTCTCTAATTCCTTCTTCCCCACACTGCCGATGGCGGCCTCGTGGGTCACCCGCGCTTGATCGTTCCGCACGACGACGATCGGCACATTCTGCGCTACCGCGTTTCCGCGCACGATCTCGGTACAGTCCATATGCCCCACCGCGCCGGGTGCGTTCCCTTCCGCAGTGGTATAGATCGCGCTGACGGCATGATCGCGTACCGCGACTCGTGTCCACGTCAATCCGCGCGCGCCCTCGCCGTTGAGACGCACCACCTCATTCACCTTGATATCATCATCATCTGATCCAAAAGCCTTGACTCTCAATTCGGCCACACCACCAGCAGCCACGTCTACCTCGAACTGAATATCCAGTTGTCCGACTCTGCCATGCACTAGGTTAAATTCAGACTCTAGCCGCCCACCCTCGTCTATCTGGGCGTGAGTGGTGGGCAACACCTCAATGCCGCCCACGGGGCCGTGATAGTGGCCTTCACTATAGCGCATCGTCGCGTTGGGCCCGATGTGAATGTGGGCATCCATCACGTGCTTTAGGTCTACTGCGTTGGGAAAAGTGCAGTGAGCCAAAAAGCCGATCTCTGCGCCTTCTCCAATCTCAAACACGGGCAGGATCTCTTGCAAACCGTTTTCGTCCGTCATTCCAAAACAGAGGTGCACCGGATAGTCTACTTTTGTGCCCGGCGCGACCGTAATTTGAGCGCGCACGCCGTTTTCCAGTTCCTCGGCTGTGATATCTACACCCTCGACCAAATTGACGGCCAGCACTTTGTTGCCACTGATAACGGCGCTGGCGACCTTGGGAGTTTTCAAGAGGTCAGACTTGCCGCCTGCTTGCTCGTAAGCCTTTAGGATCGCCTCAAACTCGCGCGCCCAAGCCGGATTGCGTTCTCGGAGAACAGAAGGTTTAACTTGTGTTGTAGAATGGCTACTCATTGCATACTCCCTCTTCGACCACGCGTTGATAGGTGCCACCGGCATCTTTGCCCCACGGTTGGCTGCCCAGCAAGTCCCCGTGTGGTCGGCAATGCTCTGCAAAGTACTCGCGTACCTCGGCCGGCGTTCCAGTACTGATCACTGCGCCGCCACACATCAGTGATGTGGTATCGGCCACGTCGGCCAACTCGTCGCGATGCGTGATCAAAAGTACAGCTGTGCCTCCTGCTGCCATGCGGCGGAGCAGTATGGAGATCTCTTCAATGCCCAGTACATCGATTCCCGAATCCGGTTCATCGAGGACGGCTAGTAGAGGTTGCATTGCATAGACTGCTGCCAACTCGATCCGTTTTCTTTCTCCGCCAGAGAGTGCCGTATCCACCGCGCGGCTCATATAGGCCGAGGGCGAGAGCGCTACTGCCGTCAACGCTTCTTCAATGCGCTCCCGCGATGGTTCCTTCATCCCCAGGGCCAGATAATCGGCTGTGGCCAGCCCTTCAAAGCGGGCTGGTTCTTGCCAGCCCAATGTCAACCCCAACCGCGCACGCTCGGTCACTGAAAGATCGGTTATATCTTTTCCTTCCAACAGGATGTGGCCCCGAACGGGCACATAGCCATTAGCTCCCATCAACGTGAGTGCCAGGCTGGTCTTGCCGGAACCGTTGAGGCCCAGTAGTGTATGCACCTCGTTATGCCGGACGGTCAGATCGACCCCACGTAGCACCTCTGCGCCGGGCCGTTCAACCCACAGGTCTTGTACTTTTAACAACACGTCATTTATCATTTTGCCCTCTACAGTATACCTTGAATGAATCTCTTAGCAGCGAACTATTTGCATTCCGGAGTATACCACAGACTGTCTCAATGTGAAGAATCCGCTTGCCTGTTCTTCTTGTGTTAACCAAATCGTAACGACATCGCAACCCCTACTAACCTTTTTTAATGGTATTCTTTGTTAAAGTTAACGATCAACTGTGGTAGGGAAAATGCCCTATTGATTTTGTGGAATTTTTGATATGGAGGAGCAATAATGAGTGGAAAAATTACTATCAAAAGCACAGCGGCAGCGGCACTCTTGGACAGTATGCATATTGTGCGGCAGGCATTAATGAAACCGAATGGCATTTCCCATGACCAACTGGGGCAGCGGATCCACGAATGGCAACTCATGATGGTGGAATTACTTGGAGACACGGTAAAAGGAGCCGAGCTTACCACTCTTTATGAAATCATTGGAGTCATGAACTCTTCCCTTGACCTGACAAAGACGCTGGGTTTGGTTATGGATTCACTGATCCATCTCACAGGGGCTGGGAGGGGTTGTTTGATGTTGCTCGACGATAAGGGGAACCTGGAAATTCAGGCCGCGCAACATTTCGACCGGGAGAGTGTCGATGATTTTGAATTGGAACTTTCCCACACAGTGGTTCAGGAAGCTATAGAGAAAAAACAGGCAGTACTGACTACCAATGCGCAGCTTGATCCGCGCTTTTCTGGTCAGGAAAGCGTCATCGGTTATCAATTGCGCTCTATAATTTGCGTGCCCCTTCATGTCCGAGAGCAAGTGACTGGTGCTCTATATCTGGACAACCGAATGCGGGATGACGTATTCTCCCAAGAAGACCTGCCTATCTTGACAGCATTCGCTAGTCAGGCTGCTGTTGCTATCGAGAATGCCCGTCTATACACAATGACCGACCAGGCACTGACCGCGCGGGTAGAGGAACTGACAACCTTGCAGCAGATTGATCGGGAACTGAGTACCAATTTGGATATCGAACGTGTGCTGGATGTAACGCTCTCTTGGGCACTGCAGGCCACCGGGGCAGAGCGGGGTACGATCAGCCTTTTGGATAACGAGGGAGCAGTTGATACAATAACTTGCGCAGGCGATGAAACGATGACCGAGCCTGAAGCAGCAGTGATACAACTGGCAAAACATAATGAAGGCGCATGTGTCATGGGTGGCACACGAATACTGGTGCCCATTCACTACAAAGATCGGATGGTGGGCTTGCTAGATCTCAGGAATGACAACGACACGCCATTCCAATATGATCAGGTACAGTTTGCTGGTCGGTTGGCAGACCATGCTGCTGTCGCTATCGAGAATGCCCGTCTATATGAACAACTGCGTCGGGCCAACGAGGACAAATCCAAGCTGGTTGCCTTTATCGCTCACAAACTGTCCACGCCATTGACCTCAATCCGAGGCTATGCCGAAATACTAGAAAAGGGTGTCGCCGGGACACCGTCGCCGGATCAAATAGATTTTCTCCGAACCATCACCAGAAACACAGAACGGATGCAAGTCCTGGTTTCTAACTTGCAGGACATTTCTAGGATTGAGAGTAATCAATTGCGACTCGAGATGAAACCCACAAAGTCTGCAAAAGCACTAGAGAATGCTCTGCAAACGATGGAGAAACATATCACAGCCCAATCTCAACAGCTAACAGTACGAGTGTCCGACGACTTGCCACTGGTCCACGCTGATCCGGGTCGTTTGGAACAGGTCCTTACTGCTTTGCTTGACAATGCCTGTAAATATACCCTACAAGGCGGACAGATTGATGTGCAGATGTGGCAGCAAGGCAAATATGTCCACTGCACTATCTCTGATAACGGCATTGGCATCTCGCAAGAGGATCATGATCGACTGTTCACCAAGTTTTTCCGTTCCGAGAGCTTGCAAGTGCGCGAAAAGTTTGGGGCGGGGTTGGGATTGTGTATCGCAAAGAGCCTGATCGAGTTCCAGGGAGGGGAAATCAAAGTCGAGAGCCAACTAGATGAGGGAACGACCTGCACGTTTACGATGCCAGTCGCCGCAGAGGATGCATAAACCGGACAACCGCTAGTTGGCTCATATCGGGAAATAGGTGAAATCAGGCACTCACGTCCGAGTCATTCGCTCGGTGTCCACTCGGGGCACTATCCGTGTCCTAGGACAATCGTTCTAGGTTGGCAGGCGTCTCAAATATCAACAAGTTAAGGTCACCATTTTTACCAAGCATCAAAGAGTAAAAGTTTACCATAAAGGCAAGTAGAGCAATTTGTCATAACAAGCTGACGATTACCAATGCTCGAATGTCTATGATTTGCTGGCACTTGAATGTCATCAATGTATGCGATGGTCTGCTGTCACATCGTAAACTGCTTTCTAGAAAGCAGTTTGCCAGGCTTGCGTAATGACCCTGCTCCTTTTTTTGTCCATCATATCTTTGGTCAAATGCCAATTCTCTAAAAAATTAGAGTAGACATCTTTCATTCGCTCATTCACTTGCAGGACTTTATCCGGGCACACGTACACACAATGCATACACTCGATGCACTTCAGCGGATCTGACAGACCTGTATCGGCATCGAATGCCTGGTTGGGGCATTCGATCTCGCATCGCAGACACATGCTGCATTCTTTTGCGAACCGGAATGGATGCGTCCATCTTCTTTCGGCACTCTTTTCTTTCTGCTTTCCTAATTCTATAACCTCGTTATACTTGAAAGGCTTTTGCAGAGCCAAGACCTCGTCCGAATCCTGAGAAAATCGTTCAACAGCCAGAGCGGCAAATGCCCGCGCGACGACAAAATCGCTCTCGTTCGGACGGTTGGGCAGGATGCGCCAGCCAGCGACGTTAAAGCTGTGTCGTCCCAGGAATTCCGCCGAGAACTGCACTTGGAACCCCGCTTCTTCCAGGAGTAATTTGGTGTGAAAATGAGCGTATCCCGTTGTTCTTGCTCCATACGTGAAGAACGTAGTGCATCTCTTGCCCTTTCCATTGAGGGTCGGAATCCACTCGTTGATCACGCTGGGAGCGAAATCCGAAAACACGGGAAACCCAAAGATGAAACCATCGAAATCATCTACCGGCAGGAGGTCCTGCCGGGAAGCGTACGGCGTCACGTCTATCAACTGGGCACCGCATCCTCTTTCGATTAGTTCATCCCTGATGACCTCGGCATAGATTTTCGTCACGTGGGTTGCGGAGAAATAAACTATGGCGATTCTGTGATCAGACATTGAGAACTTCCTCGTTCTTGTTACTGGGCTGTCTTACACCTTGATGTAGCATCTGCTGCAACCTTGTCTATCGAATTCTCGCGCCTCGTAAAAGTGCTGCGCTCTCAAGTTGTCACTTGCTGTGTCGGTGTGTAGGTAGCGATAGCCCTTGCTCGTCAAGTATTCGACCAGCAGTTGCAGGAACTCTGTTCCGATTCCTTTTCCTTGATGTTGCTCGTGCATGCCGATCCACGTCAGATATGCAACGTCGTGGGCATAACCGTTGGTCAGTGCACCCATGTATCTCACCTGCGCGGTAGCTATTGTTTCGTCGTTCAACTGCGCTTGGAAATTTTCCTTGTTTCCCTCAGGAGCACTTTTGAGTTGCAATCTGCCGTCCTCTATCGACTCGACGACGTTCATATCAAGCACATAATAAATGTTTTCGTGCTCGACGGCAAAGCCGTGCGCCTGCAATAATTGTTCCACGTGAGATTGGCTGCTATGCAGTTTTCCATGGTGGGCGTTGCAGCTCATGCCAAAGGCGTGGTAAAATGCGTGGTTCTGTTGAAACTGTGTCATACGATCACTGATCTTGGCCAGCAATGCTTCTCCGACATCGTTTCGCCCCCTTTCAAAGTACAGGTGGCGAATCACACCGATTTGCGGATCGGAGTATTTATTGCCGTTCTCGTCCCAGGCGAAATTGGGTTGTCCATATTGAACAAAACCCAACACTTGATCGCTCTCTGTGGCAACGTACGTTTCCAGGCTCTTGAAAACTTTCTCGCCTTCCAATTCATCCTCAAGCAGGCAGGTTTGCCATTTTGAGGCCGATACAGGGAAAAAGTAGGGAATGGCTGCTCCCATTTTTTGCCAGTACTCGAATAACTTGTGCAGATCGTCTTTTTTGTATTCTTTGATGTTCAATTTAAAATAGCCCCTTTACACTCATATAGCCCTGACGGCATCGGAAAAGATGTTGCGGATCGTCTGGGCCTGCATTCTATGAACTATGTTAGTTTGTATTGGCTGATATAATTTGCGCAATATTACGCAGATCGCGTGAGTCTTGTATATTGGCTATTGATCGGTGAATATGGCGCCAAGTTTCAAAAAGCACCGAATCTTTTCTGCCGCGTTCGATACCTCGTCAAAATCCTTGCTCATCGTCCCAGGTACGTCCAAATATTCCCCAGACCTGTCCAAAAGGTAGGCATAGTAATGACAAACCAGCATTGGGGGATTGTACATTGCATTACTCCTGCCTTCTCGAATATAGGTTGTCTTTATCCCCACACCTACAATTTCTGCCAAAGCCCTCTTGGTCACTCGTTTACCCTGCACGCCCGCGCGCTCAATGGTGACAGTACCCGCAAGCTTGTCCAGGGTACAGGTCTCCTCACGCCCGAATCGCCACATGATAACTAGTGCCTGCAAGACCAGCAAAATAGCAAGCAACTGCGGCCCTTTCCACCAGATCAAAACTGCGAGCAGAATCAGTATACCCACATTGGATGCGACACCAAAGGTAGCACCTCGAATCACGAGTTTGTCGTCTGCCCCGAAATCCTCAAAAGTGATATTCATAGTGCTTGATCTGCTAACGGAACATGTCATCCTAATAGATCGTTCGAAAATAACTTGTATTTTCCAACTCGTTTCCTACACAAAAATGCTCGAAAAGTGCAACGTTGTTTCTGAACAACGCCTAATGTCCACAGATCATTTCTACCTGAGGATGCTGCCCAACAAACTTGATCATTTTATCGAGACTTTCTTGACCCATTTTGACATTCACACTATACGACCCCGGCCCGATTCCGCTCGTAAACTTTTGTTCCAATGCACAGGCGTCTCCCGCAATGAGAGCGACTTTTTCACGACCATTGACCAAGAACGAAGTGTGCCCGCCCGTGTGCCCAGGCGTCGGTATCGCCCACAACGTGCCGTCTCCAAAAATATCCGCGCATCGCCCCAATATGGGCATCTCTTTGGCCTGGTCAAAGTCGATCTCGTACAACGTCTCGACCCCTTGCAGGTGATTGCCCTCGTACAGGAACTTGATGTTGAGATATCGCTCCCCCTTGCCCACCACGTACTGAATGTCCTTGGGCAGGTTCAGCGCGCCTGCCACGTGGTCAAAGTGTAAATGTGTCAGGAACACGCCTTTGACCTCTATCCCCCTCTCCCGCAAATGGGTCGCAATGTCTCGACCTTTATCTTGGCACGATTCGCCCATAATTATCTTGACCAGCAAGCCTTTCATCGTTCCATAAGGATTCCGTTGGAACGAAACATCCAACCCACAGTCGATCAGAAAATCTCCAAACCTTTCGTGCCGGACGAGATGGGACATGATCGGGACCTGGATTTTCTCGTTCTCCATCGCCTCTGCTTTCGGGTGTTTCAGGTTGATCATCCCTGATAACGGGACGGTCGCTTTCCCCGTTTCAAAGGTATGCAGTTCAACGTTGCCAGGACTGCTAAACACATCATCCCAATTTTCCTTCGAGTCGACATTAATGGGGAAATTCTGCCTTCTCACGAGTTACTCTCCTTTTGATGATGGTATTTTCTAGCTTGCCAGACCGTGTTTAAGGGCCATAATTGCAGCCTGCGTTCGATCGGGCACGTCGAGTTTCGCCAGGATCGAGCTGACGTAATTGCGCACTGTGCCTTCCGATAGAAAAAGCTGCTGGGCGATGTCGGCGTTGCTGAGGCCGCGCGCTAGCAAACGCAGCACGTCCAACTCGCGGTTGGTCAATGTGTCAGCAATAGACGTGCTCGGCTGACCGGTGCTCTGCACGACGTGGGCAAACAGCTTGCCGCCCACAGTTGGATCGATGTGCGTGTCCCCCGCGGCGGTGCCTTTTACGGCTGACACCACCAGGTCCTTGGGAGTTCCTTTGAGCAAATATCCGGCGGCCCCACTGCGAATGGCGTCGAAAACCCACTCGTCGGCACTGTAGGTGGTGAGTACCAGTATCTTGATCTGGGGATATTGTTGGTGGATTTTGCGCGTCGCCTGCAAGCCGTCCATCACGGGCATTTTGAGGTCCATCAGGACGACGTCGGGTTGGGTTTTGGGGATCAGTTCGAGCGCCTCGGCCCCGTCGTAGGCCACGCCGACCACCTCGATCTCTGGGTCAGCGTCCAGGATGGCGTGTAATCCATCGACTACGATCCGCTGGTCATCGCAGACAAACACACGGATCATGCTTGCAGCCTCGAAAACAGCCCTGTAGCTGCGGATTCCGCCGCAACGAGTTGCGCACGCGTATCAGGCGGCGCGCTATGGAAAGCGCGGCTACATTTTCGTTCTCCAGAGTGAATATACTTCACAATGATTGCCTCCAGACCAGGTTGACCGTCGTGCCCGATTCTGCTTGACTTTTGATATCGAGTGTCGCGCTGATCATCTCGACTCGCTCGCGCATCCCTTTGATCCCCAGTTGATGGTTTTGCGCGGCAGTTTCGGTCGTGAATCCTATCCCATCGTCAGAGATCGTCAGCATCAAATACTCGTCTGTCTGCATCAAATAGATGGTCACTTTTTGTGCATCAGCGTGCCGGACGACATTTTCCAGCGCTTCCTGGGCGACCCGGTAGACGCAATGCTCCACCTCCGGCGGCAGGTTGTTGACCTCTTTGGGCAGTTCGATTTCCAACGACAGTTTCCCTCTGGACACGACTTCTTCGGCCAAGGTGCGGATCGCCAGGGCCAGTCCCAAATCTTCCAACGGCGTTGCCCGCAGGGCTTGCAGCGCCCGCCGGGTCTCGTCTAGGCCGGAGCGGATGGTGACCAACGATTGCTCCAGCATGGCACCGGCTTGAGACGGAATCGAATCCCACAGGGTCGTGACCGAATCGAGTTGAACGGCCAGCCCGCTCAGGGTGTGGGCCAGGGTGTCGTGCAGCTCGCGCGCCATGCGGTTTCGCTCGCGGCTGATGGCCAATTGTTCGAGGGTGGCGGCATAGGCCACCACCCGGTCGTTAGCCTCCGCAAGCGCCTGGCGTTGTCGGCGCTGTATGTTCATCAATCGAACGACCAGGTATCCCACGATAATAAAGACGATCGTGCGCATGACGAGTTCTTCCCATATGAATTCGATTAGGAGGGGCGAACCGTTGCGCATGATGGGGGTAAAGACCGCGATCTGGAGTAGGGCGGTTCCAAAAGAAAAGAATAACACGGTGCGAACGTCGTACTGCCAACCGATCAAAAACAGGGGAAAGAGCAGCATCCTTAATTGCTGTGTGTGCTCCCAAACGAAGGCCAGTTGCCCAATGTCGTCCATAAAGGCACTGTGGCGCAGGAGGAAGCCTACTTCAACGATCTGCATAACCGAAGTAGTGACCAACGCAATAGGTAGGTACCAACGTCCCAGTTTGCGTTGCAGCCAAGGCCAAAAGAGGTAGAGCGATAACAACCCGACTTCGGTCAAACTGAGAATAAAGAAATGGGAGGAGCGTGTTCGGATTCTATTTTTTTCGACGAGTGGCTCAAATACGGAATATATGAGGATCAACCACCGCAATCCGACGTATAGTCGAAAGACCGGCAGCAAACCGCGTTCGATGTTTGACTCTTTCATAGTCTCCATTTTAACACAAGTATACTCACAATGGAATATGACGCCAGTCATATTCTTTCCAGAAATCGCCGTTTGACGTGACTGCGATCATGGGGCCATTGTTACTCGGCACACTACAATGTTACGGAGCATTTTGCTATAGTAGGATCAAGATAACAGAGGTTCACTATCGAATACTTTTTTTGCCACGAATTTCACGAATTAAGGCAACCATAGGTCGCACCGAATGTGGAGAGAAAAATTCGTGAAAATTTGTGCAATTCGTGGCAAAAAACAATGTCTCTCAATCACGTGTGAAAAGTGTCCAGTAGTAATGATAGGAGGTGCAATGAAAAACAACAAAGTTCTGATCGACCTGCAAAACGTAATCAAGACCTACGAGACCGGCGCTGGAGGCGTGACCGTCCTCAAAGACATCACGTTGAGTATGCAGCCCGGCGAATTCGTCGGCGTGGTGGGGCCTTCAGGCTCTGGCAAATCGACGCTTTTGAACATGATCACCGGCATCGACCGGCCCACCGAAGGCGAGGTGTACGTCTCTGGCGAGGCTGTCCATTCCCTGAGCGAGAATCAATTGGCGCGCTGGCGTGGCCGTCACATTGGCGTCATCTTTCAGTTCTTCCAACTGCTGCCCACGCTGACGATCCTGGAGAATGTGATGCTGCCGATGGACTTTTGCAAAATGTACAAGCGGCGCGAGCGCAAAGAGCGGGCGATGCATTTGTTGGAACAGGTGAACATCGCCGACCAAGCACACAAGCTGCCCAATGCGCTCAGCGGCGGCCAGCAGCAGCGGGCGGCTATCGCCAGGGCGCTGTCCAATGATCCATCCGTCATCGTCGCCGACGAGCCGACGGGCAACCTGGATACAGGCACCGCTGACGAGGTGTTTGCGTTGTTCGAGGACCTGGTGAGCCAGGGCAAGACGATGCTGATCGTCACCCACGACCAGGGCTTGAGCGCGCGGGTGGGACGGGTGATCCATCTGCTCGATGGGTGCGTGCATCGGGATCATAGCAATGGGAGGGCGGTCGCATGAGCGTGATCTGGCGTAAAGTATGGCGCGATCTGTGGCACAACAAGCTGCGCACACTCTTGGTCGTGCTTGCCACCACCACGGGTGTTTTCTCGATCGGCATGATCTTTGGACTATCTGCCGTGATGACCGTCCGGCTGGCGGAGGATTACCAGGCCAGCGTCCCGCCACATCTTTCATTCGATACCGGTCTGTTCGACAAATCTCTGGTCGAAACGATCCGGCGCGAACCCGGTGTCGCCGTTGCACAAGGCGAAGCTCGAACCAGCTTTCGATGGAAACTGGAAGGCGAAACCGACTGGCGTCCTGGCGAGATATTCGCCCGCGACGATTACGAGGCGCAGAGTCTGTACTTGATCGACCTGATGGACGGCAATTGGCCCGCCAAACGCACACTGGCGGTGGAGCGTTTGTCGTCCAGCTACTTTGACCTGCCCATCGGTACAAGCATCCTGGTCGATGTAGGGCAGCGCCAGTACAGCTTGCCTATCGAGGGGATCGTGCGCCACCCTCATACAGAGCCTCCACAGATCGGCGAGGGTGACGCGGCTTTTTGCGTCACTCTGGAGACGTTCGCCTGGTTGACTAACCAGGCGCAAGGGTTCGACTCGCTCCAAGTCCGCACAGAGTCATTCAGCCAGGAGGCCGCCCGCGAGATCGGCGACCGCATCGACGACCGGCTGGAGAACGCCGGTGTTCAGGCTAGGCAAGAAGAGACCGAGGGCGAGGAACACGGAGAAAGCGCCAGTGGGGCGGCAAGTGTCTGGAGCATCATCGACCCGGACGTTCACTGGGGACAAGAGATCATCGACACGACGACCCTCATCCTGGCGATTTTGGGTGTGCTCTCGCTGGGGTTGAGCGGATTCTTGATCGTCAACACGATGAATGCCACCGTGGTGCAGCAGGTGTGGCAGATCGGCGTGATGAAGGTGATCGGCGCATCTGCCGGGCGCGTGGCGCGCGTCTATCTGGCGACGGCGTTGGTCTATGGCCTGTTTTCTCTGCTCGTGGCTGTGCCGCTGGGCGCGGTTGTCGCCAACTTTATGGCGGCCTGGCTGCTTGACCTGTTCAACGTCATTCTCGGCGACTTTCGGTTGATGCCAGAGGCGGTAGTCCTTCAGGTCGTGGCGGGGGTTGGCGTGCCTCTGCTGGCAGCGTTGGTGGCCGTGGTTGGCGGCGCGCGCATCACGGTGCGTGAGGCGATCAGTTCCCACGGCCTGGGGGGTAAATTCGGCTCTGGCTGGCTCGACCAGTTGATCGGACGCATCCGCCGGCTGCCGCGCCCGATGGCCCTCAGCCTGCGCAATACCTTTCGACGCAAGGCGCGCGTCGCCCTGACACTGTTCGCGCTCGCCGGTGGCGGTGTGATGTTCATCATGGTGATGGGGGTTTCGGTGTCGTTCAACCACACCCTCGACGTTTTGCTCAGCGATTTCGGTTTTGATACCATGGTCATTCTCGACCGCCCGTACAGCGCGGCGCGTTTGATCGAGGCGTCGGAGAGCGTGCCGGGTGTGCGCAGGGCCGAGGTGTGGAACCGTGGGGGCGCGCAGATTGTGCTGCCCAACGGCGAGGATCTGGGCGTCGGCCTTTGGGCTGTACCGCCCGACACCGAGATGTTCCATCCGCGCATCGTCAGTGGTCGCAATTTGCTGCCCGAAGAGGGAAACGCGCTCTTGCTCAACAACAAGATCGCCATCGACGAGGGGTTCCAGGTCGGCGACGAGATCGAGTTGGTCATCGACGGGCGCAAAGCGACGTGGACTGTCGTGGGCCTGGCCGTTAACATTGCCGGTGGCTCTCGCGATAACTTTGTCCCCTTTGACGCGCTGGCACGGGCCACCGGCGGCGCCGAGCGCGGTGGGCGGGTGTTGGTGACTTTTGACACGCAGACCCCAGAGGTTCAACAAAAGCTGACCGAGGACCTGCGCAACGTCTACGAAGCGCGTCGGATCAAGACCACCCAGATCGAGAGTGCCAGCGAAATTCGGGAACGAAATATAACAGAGTTTAACATCATTCTGTATTTGTTGTTGGTGATGGCGGGCCTGGGAATCGTCGTGGGCAGCGCCGGATTGATGAGCACGATGTCTATCAGCGTGGTGGAGCGGGCGCGAGAGATCGGCATGATGCGCGCCATCGGTGCGACGTCGCTCGGCATCGTGGGGATATTTGTGGTCGAGGGCATGGTGATTGGTTTGCTGAGCTGGCTGCTATCCGTGCCGATCAGTTATCCGGGGGCGCGCATTTTCAGTGATCTGGTCGGCGGTCGAATCGTGGATATACCGCTCGATTTCACCTATCCCGTGAATGTGACGGTGTTCTGGTTGGTGATCGTCGTGGTGGTTTCGGCACTGGCGAGCCTATGGCCAGCGTTACAGGCGACAAAGATAAGCGTGCGGGAAGCGTTGGCGTACGAATGAGCGGTGCCCAGTTTGTTGAACCCTCAGAATTCGATGTTAGCTGGCAAAACTCGCTCGCGAATCAAGAGTATCTTTAAAAAGTATCTTTGCAATAAAGTGGGGCAACGTAGCCGCGATTTCCATATCGCGCCACATGCGAGGTATAGAAACCTCGGCTACATCACAATCGCCTCACAATATTGAGAGGATACTTGAAAAAGTTATCGTATAGGAGATGCAATGAAAAAGTACCTAATAGTAGGCATCGTATTGGTTGTTTTGGTCACAAGCGCAGGGCTAGGATCCTCTATTTGGGAACCAAAAGAATTAGATGATATAGCCGAAAATGGGCCGATTCAAAGCGAACTCGTTTCGCCGTATGAGCAAAAGCCGCTGTTTGAAGGTATTCTCGCGGCAGGCATTAGTTGGGACTATGACAATGAGCGCTTTTTCGTCTCGACGGATCAACCGCAACGTTTGTTTGCAAAGACCGCCTCTTTCTACGTAGTAAATGCGGCGCTAGATCAAATACTCTACCAAAAAGACCTCGAACCGGATGGAGATTTGGAAGGCATTGCCTATCTCGGTAACAACACAGTGGTTATGGTTTCTGAAATTGGAACTTTGTACTATTTGAGAGATAACGGCAATGAATGGATAGTGACACAAAGCGTCGCTATCTTTGATGGGAAAGGTGAAAAATCCCAGCGTAAACATCTGGGACTTTTGAGCGCTCAACCTGGGGTTTTTCATAAGGAAAATCCTGTTGAGCGTTGGTGCGAACAAGGGATTGAGTCTTTCATCCCCCCGGTAAACCAGGGGAGCTTTCCCGGATTTTCCCGCAAGCACAAACTGGGATCGTTGGCCTATGACCGGGACAATGAGATACTCTATACTGCCGAGAAGGAAGGCACAAAAACCATTTATCAGATCAGTCGCACGGGGGAATTGATAGATAGTTTCGAGTTGACGGCCAAGAATTTTACTGCTGAACGCGAATTCGATATGGCCACAGACTATACCATCTCGGGAATGAGCTACAGTGATCAACATTTGTACATCTTGAGTGAAGCCTATTCCACGGTTTTCGTGTTTAGTCTGGAGAGCGATCAGATTGTTCGTGTATATGGAGTGACCGGCATTCATGAATCAGCGGGCATCACTTTGAAAGAGGATGTAGCTTGTCTAGTAGGCGACTTTGAGAGTTACCTACCTCCGGCTCAATTCTATCTAGTCGATATGCCCAAGTGAGAATTTCTCTGATACTATAGAATTGGGCTTGGGACAAAAGTGACTGGCACTAAAAGCGAATGTACAAATCTATGGAAATAAAAGTGGAGGCAAAAAAAGTGAAAGAGATAAGAAACAAGGAAAGCAGTATTGTGTCAGACAAAGCACCAAATCTAAAATCTCGAATATTGCTAGGATTGCTGGCACTGGTGACCGTCGGGATGCTGGCGGGGTGCAGCGGGACAGTGTCGGCGGAGGCTGTGGTGGAGACGCCGGTACCCGCGGTAGCTCAACAGGCAGGGAACGGGGTGGTGGCCGAGGCGGTCATCGAGCCTGCTCATTGGAGCGAATTGCGCGTGCCTATGGACAGCAGCGGCGAGGTCGTCGAGGTGTTGGTGAATGAAGGAGATGTGGTTTCCAAGGGCGATCTGCTCGTGCGGCTCGACCCCACAGACGCGGAACTGGCGATCCAGCAGGCGGAGGCGGCGATCAGCTTGGTTCAGGCACAACTGGCACGGGTCAAGGCCGGGTCGCGCCCAGAAGAGATCGCCGTGACCGAGGCGCGGTTGGCAGCGATGGAGGCGGCGCTCTCCCAGGCGGTGGCCCATCGGAACACCCTCGCCAACGGAGAAGCGGAGGCAGCCATCGTCGCGGCGCAAGCGGCGCTGGCGACGGCGCTGGCGGAGCAAAAGCAGTCTTTTAATCAACACGAACAGACGATGGTGTGTTATGATTTCAACGTGCCAGGTGGCGGCGAAAAGACCATCTGCCCGGCGCTGGGCACCTATGAAGAGCAAGCCCGCTTTGCGCTCCACGCCGCCGACGATGGGCTGGAAGCAGCACAACTGAGGCTGGCAGCCGCCGAGAACCAGGCCGTGGCCGGGCTCCGCGACGCCAACGCCGGGATACAAGGGGCTGAGGCTCAACGGGATGCCACGGAAGCCCAACTCGAACTGCAAAGGGCAGGGAGCCAGCCGGAGAGGATCGCCTCGGCGGAGGCCCAGGTAGCACGGGCCGAAGCAGCCCTGGCAGCGGCAGAGGCGGCCATGGCGCGCACTTTTATCCGCGCACCGTTCGATGGTGTGGTAGTAAAAGTCCACGTCGACACGGGTGATACATCCGTGCCTGGTCAGGTGCTGGTCCTGCTGGCCTCGTCGGATCGGCTCCAGGTGCGCACCAAGGACCTGACAGAACTGGACGTGGTGCGCGTGGCCGAGGGGCAGCCCGTGGTTGTGACGTTGGACGCGCTGCCCGGCAGGCCATTGGCGGGACACGTCGTCCGCGTCGGACGGCAGTCCGAGGACTATCGGGGCGACCCAGCCTATCCCGTGACCGTCGAACTGGACGAGGATGTGCTCGAGCTCCGCTGGGGGATGACGGCGATGGTCGAGATTGATACGGAATAACGTGAAACGTGATGCGTGAATTTTTCAGGAGGAATTTTGTGATGAAAAAGAGAATGATCTGGTTACTTGTGGGAATGTTGCTGCTCGTGGGTTGCAGTGTGGGGCAGACGGTGGAGCCTGAAGCGGTGGCACAGGCCCAGGCGGCCTCTCAGACCGTCGAGGGTGGGGTGATTGCCGAGGCGGCTATCGAGCCGGTCCGGTGGAGCGAGGTACGTGTGTTCGGCGGTGCTGGGGGGACGGTCGTCGAGGTGGCAGTGGAAGAAGGGGACGAGGTCTCGGCAGGCGACGTGCTGGTGCGGTTCGATCCCATCGATGCCGAGATTGCGGTGCTGGAGGCCGAGTTGGCGTTGGCGTCAGCACTGGCGGAGCTGGCGCTGGTGCATGCGGGGCCGCGAGCGGAAGAGATCGCCGCTGCCGAATCGGCGCTGGAAGCGGCGGGAGCGACCCTCTCCCGATCCGCTGCCTGGCGGGACCAGCTCACCGGGGGAGCGACGGAGGCGGACATCGCCGCGGCAGAGGCAGCGCTAGCGGCTGCGGAAGCGAACCTCTTGGTGGTGCGAGAACAACACCGGCTCGTTCACGATCAGACGGATGATCGTAGAAAGAAGGAGGATGCCGACTACCGCCTCTACGCAGCCCGGGAGATGCTGGCGGCGGCGCAGGCCCAGCTGGAGATACAGCGCAACGTCGCCGGGAACCGAGTTCGAGAGGCGCAGGCCGGGGTGGGGGCGGCGGCGGCACAGCAGGATGTGGCCCAGGCCGAACTCGACTTGGTGAAGGCGGACAGCGCGCCGTGGGAGATCGCCGCGGCTGAGGCGACAGTGCAGCAGGCCGAGGCAGTGCTGGCGGCGGCTCAGGTCAGGCTGGCACGCACGGTCGTTCTGGTACCCTTTGATGGCGTGGCGACCAAGGTCCACGTCGAGGTCGGCGACTCGGCAGCACCGGGCCAGGTGGTTATAACACTGGCAGCGTTGGACCAACTCCAGGCGCGCACCATCGACTTGATGGAGCTGGACGTGGTGCGCGTCACAGAGGGACAGTCGGCCACGGTGACGGTAGACGCGCTGCCGGGGCAAGCGTTCGACAGCGTGGTGAGCGAGGTTGCTCTGCGCTCTGAGGACTATCGCGGCGACGTGGTCTATGCCGTCACCGTCGAGTTGACCGACGAGGCCGATGCCCCTCTGCACTGGGGGATGACGGCCTTGGTCGAGATCGAGCTAGACTGATTGGCAAGCCTGGCAAATTAGGGCCAGGCTCAAAGTACAACAACCCTACTGCGCTGGTTGCAAGTGAACCAGCGCAGTAGGGTTTGGTGTTTTCTGTCTCCATCCTTTTGTCTCCTTCGCCTTGTATCCATTTCCCTTACGTGCTAAAATTGACTTTGCAAAATAATCCATCAACTTGCATACTCAAAACAACCATCATCCAGCCGCTTCAAGGGGATGTGTTATCTTTGTTCAAACATAAAGACTCACACAACAGGAAAAGCCGATGACTGATCACAATCAACCCAAACAAACCGATCCCCTAACCATCGGCCAACGCTATCTATTGCACGAACAAATGGCCATCGGCGGTATGGGCATCATCTACCGCGCCACCGACCGCCTCACCGGCACCCCCGTTGCCCTCAAACGAGTGACCATACCCACAGACCACCTCGCCTTCACCTCTCGCAGCGGAGACACATCCCTGGCCCTATCCCTAACTCGCGAGTTCAAGACCCTCGCCTCCTTGCACCACCCGAACATCATCAGCGTGCTCGACTATGGCTTTGACGAGCAGCGCTGTCCCTTTTTCACAATGACCTTGTTGGAAAACGCCCAGACCATCGTGCAGGCCAGCCGAGGACGCGACACCCAAACCAAGATCAACTTGCTGGTCCAAGTACTGCAAGCGCTGTCCTATCTCCACCGGCAGGGAGTGCTGCACCGCGACCTCAAGCCAGAGAACGTGCTCGTCATATCAGACAATGACCAGGTCCAAGTCCTCGATTTCGGCCTGTCCGTGATCACCTCCCGAACGATGGAGGATGAAATCCAGTCGGTGGTCGGGACGTTTCCCTATATGGCGCCCGAATTGTTCCAAGACGAACCAATGACCACAGCCGCGGACCTGTATGCTCTGGGAGTGGTCGCCTACGAGATCTTTGCCGGACGCTGTCCATTCGAGGCCCAGAACGCAGTAGCCCTCGTGCTCCAAATCCTCAACGAACCCGTCAACGTAAACGCCATCGGTGTGAACGGCGAACTAGCATTGGTGCTCGCGCAGCTGCTGACCAAAAAGAGGGAAGAACGATACGACGATGCAAACCGAGTGATCCGTGACCTGTGTCAAGCAACTGGACAGCCATTGCTGCCAGAGACAATCGAAACCCGTGAAAGCTTTCTCCAGGCTGCCAAATTCGTGGGACGGGACGCGGAACTGGCCCGACTCTCTCAATCACTAGACGCAGCGCTGGCTGGGCAAGGAAGTGCCTGGTTGATCGGCGGTGAGAGCGGCGTGGGCAAGTCACGCCTGGCCGACGAACTCCGCACGCTGGCGCTGGTTCAAGGCGCTCCGGTGCTGCACGGACAAGCAGTGAGGGAGGGCGGCACACCATATGATACCTGGCGGAATATTCTACGTTGGCTCGCCCTCGCGTCCGATCTGTCACTCACCGAAGCCAGCGTGCTCAAGCCGTTTGTGTCTGATATCACAAATCTACTTGGAGTTGATGTGCCCGATCCCTATCCCCTCGACCCCCAGATGACCCAGACTCGTCTATTCCACGTCGTGAGCGAGGTCTTTAACTCCTGTCATAGGAAAATAGCAATTAGAGGCAACAGTTCTCCTATCGAAGCGAAATCACGCTTCTGCAGCGAAACGACTGGGCAGCGAACACAGTTCCGATGGCGATTCAGAGCGAGGGTAGTTAGTGAGCCAATGGTCATCTGTGCTGGGCGAGGAAAAACCTTACGCAGGTATTTCGCACAAAAGCCACTCTCTCAGGCACATCCTCGGCGATGAGACTAACGAAACCGCTCTACTAGCCAGCTTAATTCCAGCACTAGTCAGCTGGATTGGGTTGAGTACCTGGAGGCCCCTTCTTATGCAGACGAGGTCAGATAGACCAAACCATCAGCGAGGACTAGGAGGCAACTTGAAAGTTGGTACCTGGGACTCGACCGTGACCGACCGTGAAACCAACGGGAACGGACCAACCCATAGTCAGGCAACGTTGGAGATGGTCGCGGCCCAACCGAAACAGACTGTAATTGGTCTTGGTGTTGGGGGTCAAATTGCGATGATGACCGTGGTAGGTCAACCAATCACCGATATGGATCATCCAAATTGTGGTCAAGGCCATTCCCAGAACCAACCCATTTAGACGGTGAGGATCATTGATCTTGCTCCTTTCCAAATCGAAACCATAGCTTTTCCAATCACGGAAAGTGGGTTCGATCCAAAAACGTTTTCGCCCACGTCGCCAGGCTTGAGGAGTAGCTGGCAAATCCAGGGTCCAATACCGTGGATACTCTTGCTTGGACGACCAGTCAGCGATCAAGTTGATAGGGCCAAAGTCGTGTTTTTCGGTCAGGTAGATGTTTTGCAGGTAGTGGCGTTGACCGTGTTTCAGACCCAAGTCTCGCAGAGGTTGCCACGGTC
>JAAEPW010000432.1 GCA_024232355.1 Chloroflexota bacterium
CCTGCCGAACCAGTTAGATGCCGTTGCAGTCTTGAGCCTCCCATAGTTTGGCTGGCCTGGGAGTGAGGTCCCAAAGGTGAACGACGCGGTCGTATTGCCGTCCACCCTCTTCACCTCAGGACGCCCAAAGTCGTCGTTTACATACTCAGTCGTGATTCCTTCGCTTGTAGCTTGGCGCAAACTGCCAAGGGCATCGTACCTTCCAAAGGTGGTGGTGCGCTCAGGCTCGAGCGATTGAGTTAGGAAGCCGCCAGGGGAGTAGCTGAAGCTCCTGGTCTGGGCGCCGTCAGGGCTGGGCAGAACTACCTCTGTTAACTGGTCGGCCTGGTTGTAGGTGTACGAGGCCTCAAAGGGCGCTTCAGACGGTGAGCTCTCGATCTGCTCGGTTAGCGTGCGCAGCCGGCCCAGACCGTCCTTGGTCTCGATTGTCCTCAGCTCCTCCTGGCTGCCAAAGATATCGTCCGAAGCGGTCGCCACAGATCTAATGTTCGTGACGATGCTGTCGCCTCTGTACTCGTTCCTGGTCAAGGTCCCATCGGGCCGAATAGTAAGAATCGGCCGGCCAAGGTCGTCGTTCTGGGTCTCGGTCCACTCCATGTCCGTAAGCCAATTCTCGCCGTCAACCCACTCGGTTACGCGATCAACCCTGGTAGCCTCCAAAGGCTCATAGTCCGGGTAGACCGGGAGGGTTTGGTAATGCAGGTACGAGAGCTTGAACTGTGACCGATAGCCGCTGGTCCCGGGATACTTTTCGATTACCTGGGTCGACCGGCCAAGACCGTCGAAGATGTGCTTTCCACGATAGCCGCGCACCGGTGAACACACCAGCGAACCGTTGATCACGCAGGTCGAATCAAAGATTGTGTGGGTCAGCAAATCGCCCGGTATGGCGGGATCGGGCTCGTCGTATTCGATCCTGGTGCCATAAAGGGCTGAATCGACTGCGTTTCGCTGCATCACCGGGGTGCCCGGCGCACCCTGTTCGTCAAAGGGCACCTCTATCGGTACGATGTCAGTAACCCGACGCGAGTCGTCGTAGGAGTAGGCAAGGCCTGCGCCCGAGCCGTCGACGTGCCAACGGACAAGCCCTGTGCCAGCATCGACCTCGCGCTGCCAAACCAGGAGTCTGTTCGGAAACGTCCACAGCCACTTCTTGACCGGGCGGCCGTGCTGGTATTCGTAATCGGTCGTCGGCCCTGGGGCCATACCATTGCCGTAACCTCCGCTTACCTCATCCGAAATCAGGTTGCCAGCAGTGTCGTAGCCAAAGACGTGCTTGATGCAATCATTCTGGGTGCATGTTAGGTCCGCTTCAGCATCAGCGGGATTGATATACCGCTCGACCAGCCGGTAGTAGCCGTTCGTGGGCAGCCATTTGTTCCTGGTCCTACTGCAGGCAGTTGTGCCATCGCACACTTCCTCCAGATTCATCAAGGAGAAGTACCACGGGTCTTCACTAAGAGGCTCGAAGGTTGACGCCCAATGGCGATCAAGGGGGAAGTCGCCCGGGGTACTGTTATCAGTGCTTGAAGGGCCATCGAGTTCGCGCCGGGTCTGGTTAAAGTAATCATCCACCGTCAGTGTCTCCACGGTTATGTTGCAACCGGTTGGCTCCCCTAGCGATGGTTCCAGGTAGCAGAGTCCCACGTCGCTGTCGGGGACGCCCTCGTTGGTGTACACTCTTCGTTTTTTCACATAGAAGGCCTCATCCCCTGGCCGGTTGAGAATGACCTCCTGAGTTGGGGTAACTAGCGGGGTCATGACCGGGAGTGCGTGTTTCTGAATCCGCTCAATCTCTTCGTGGCGGAGTATTTTGTAGTCTCCCCTTAGCCCGAGGTCGAAATACTCAGGTTCCCCTTCACCGGGCAGACTGGTAGTTTTGGCCGCCTCCTCTCTCTTTAGCAACTGGTCAATTGAAAATATGTTGTGTGTTCTATTATTGAAACGATAAATCTGAGACAAAGTATCGCGAGGGGCCTCATCGTCACCAGGCAAGTAAGCATAGTTCTGTACCATGGTATACGAGTATGTCTCGGGCGTAGGTGGCCCACCATCTAGTTCATATGAGAAATTATAGGGCCACGGCTCCGAATATTCAGTCGACTCAAAAATAGACTGCCGACCTCGAATTACCTGCTCCGCATCATAAGATGTCTCAGTGCGAGCGAAAATGCCAGAGGTGTATTGTATATTGGATTGATCACATTCCCCGGGAGGAGGCATTGGTGTCGAGCACTTTCTGTAGTTGGCCGCTGTGGAATGAAAATAACCCCAGAATTGATAATGGACGGTTGCGCCGGTTGGTAGGATTACTCCTATCATCTCACTCTCCGAAGTGATTTCTGAACTTTGGTCTCGAAAGAACTCGAAAACTCTGCCGCTCCCCAAAACCACCTTTGAAAGAAACGGAAGATAAATATCCCTTGCGGCATGAGGCCCAACATCGCAGGGATCTGGTGTTTCGTCGACATCCCTTTGGAATTCCTGGTCGGTCGAGTAGTAAAGGTGAATCCGGCTCGATTCTGGGTTATCTGTACCACCAAAGATCGGGTCGAAGGCCGGTACGTCCAGGCTATCCAGCACCGTATAGTCAACTCCATCAGCGCTCACGGTGCCGTAGTTGAAAGTTACCGACCGCAGGATCGCATCGCTACTGTCGAGCGCTTCTATTTTGCTGACCAGCCACGGCTCACCGTTCCCACAGTTTTCCTCATCGCAGTAGCTCAGCTCGATCCTGTTCGCCGTGATTTCCTCGCTCCAAGGCCCTTTCTCAATGGCGGTCAGGTAAATACCGGCCACATCCTCCCGGAAGTCAATAACGTCTGGTGGCACATCTGGGTCTGGTGGTACACCTGGGTGGCCCTTGTAATAACTGTTGTTGCAAAGAACGTCGTCATCGCATGGCTCGATAAGGTGCTCGTGAATGTACTTTACCCCGCTGCCATCTTCAGCGATTGCACCGGTCAAATTGCCTTTTTCGTCAGACTGTGGCGTTATTTTGATGTTAGAGCCGTCCCAGCTGTAGCAGTAATCTGCCGTCTCAAAGTCACAGAGGTAGCTGAATCCTGACCCTAAGAGATCGCCCTGCCATGGCGGCACAGTGTACAGGTAGTGCTTGGCGCCGGTAGGGTCAACCCAGGCGAGAGGTCTCGCCAAAGAAGGCTCGGCGCAATCATCGGTGCTCCTTTCTTTCCGGCAGGCATCCATCTGAAGCCTGGGAGGCCGCATGTCCCAGCCAAACCCAAAATTCTCGACACCATCAGCCATTGCCGTGCCCCTGTAAAGGCGCTGGTTGGTTCCAGGCTGCTTACAGGCGTAGATGACCCTGTGCGCCCAGAGCTTGCTGTTGTAAAAAAGAGTGAGTGCGTAGGTTAGCCCTCCGTCGGTGGCCAAGGAGTAGAGAGGGATTCTAAGAGTCAAATTTCCGTTGGTCATGTTGATACTTTCGATCTCTGAAAAATCGAAGTTGCTGTTCTGGTAGCCCTTGGCCTCGCTCGGAACGTCCTCGGTCGCCAAAGACGGCTGGGGCAGAATGGCTGCCATTAGAAGGATAACCAGGGTCAGAGTGGCCGCAGAAAAACGGTTGGGATTGGTAGTCATTTTGTTCTCCTATCGAAGGACCGTCGTTGGCACCGGGCATTGCAGGGGCGTTGTCGTTCCCTGAACCGTGACGTCGTAGGTCGCGGTATTGTCGCTGTCGTCCTCGAGAGAATCGCTGATCTCAAGGTCGATATCAAAGTTGGCGCTCTGAGTGCCTTCAGAAGGGGTCCAAAAGGCGCCTCCTGGCAACTCTGAAAGGGGAAAGACGTGGAAACCGCCGCCTATGGCTTCAGGGGCACCGGCCGTCATTTCATACGTAGCGCTGCTCTCGGTGTTGTAGTTCTCGGTGCGCGAGATCGAAATTTCGTCTACCGGGTGGGCCCCGATGCCTCCGACCTTCAAACCCAGGTTCAGTGGCTCGCCGGGAATTACTTCTCCCTCAAGAGTGGACCAGACACCGTCTTTGACCATGAGGCCGGCCGGGAAAGCATTCCACAGCTCGGGATTGGGGTCCGGCGGAGGCCCGTTGTACCAAACCCGGACGAAGTCAACATAGGTGGGTGGGTAGGTGGAGTCTATGCCGCAGGGTGTGCCGCCCCAGCAGCCGGTGTCCGGACCCATGTCGAGAAAAACGGCGTTGTTCAGCAGCGCCTTGGAGGAAAGAACCGGCAAATCGAGATCTGCAATGTCGGGCGCGGTCAGGTGGCCAAAGGGAGGCTCGTTTTCCCTCTGCCAGACGATTGTGTGCCACTGCCCGTTAACCTCCAATGCACCTCCGCCCTCACTCAGATCGGGATTAGCGGGATTGACGCCATTGGCCACACCAATCCTCAGCTCTGAGGCCTGGTTGCCGTGGTGGGGCCGGATGTAACGGACCATCACCCCGCCTATAGAGCCCCCTTGATCGTGTCTCCATCCGATGAATGGGTTGGTCCCGTTGGTTCCAGGGTTATACTCCATGAACAGAGACCCGTAGCCAAGGTTTACTGAGGTGGACAAGGAGTTTGGACTGAAGTAGCCCAGTGTGCCGGTGCCGTCGAACTCCTCGGTCCCCAGGTGGGCGCCTACCAGGGTATCCAGGCTTATGTTTTGGTTGTCGTTGCAGAAGGGTATCCAGTTGTCGATCCTCAAAACGTTGTCGCCAGTGTCGTTGGTTTCTGGGATCAGGTTATCCGGGTCGATCTCGATCCACAGATGGAGCAGGCCCCAGTTCGAACCTGCAGGCAGGGGTATCTCCTCGACGGTGAGGTTGGTGAAAGTGGCAAGGTTGGTCGTTGGGTCAACGGTTATTTCCTTCCACAACTGGTAGCCAAAGCCGTCCTTATTGGCAGCCGCGCCGGGCAGGCGGCTCATTACCGAGAGCCTTACCTGGGCACTGGTTACAGGAAAAAACTCGGACAGGACGTAGGCCTGGATGGCAAAGGGCTGACCGGACCTGAGGGTCGTGAGCCGCTCGCCACCGTGCCAGGCATCTACCAGCGCCTCTCTGAGCA
>JAAEPW010000433.1 GCA_024232355.1 Chloroflexota bacterium
CCGCAGTGTCATACGGAATCCGTCCACCATCTCCGGTAGCTGGGGCCTGAATGTTGTCTTGCAGGCCCGGCAGGTGTATCGGCGGCGGACCACCCAGAGAGTGACCCGCTTGCCGTGGATGGGCAGATCACGATAGGGAACATCACGCTTGCCGAACCGCACGAACTCACCCTGCACGCCGCATTCCTCGCAGGCAATGGGATCGGGCACGTCCACCTGAAAGTGCATTTCGTCGTCGGTGGATTTGCAGCCCAGCACCTGGTACTTAGGCAGGTGCAGGATGTTGTCGGGCATTTCGGTCATGCGGTGTTCTCCTCATGGTGGAAGCTCCATAGCTATTGCGACAGATTCCCATTAATCATCAGTGTGGCGCAGTACGGGTTTGGCAGACTGCGCCGTAAAGGGAAGAAGAACCGGTCAATGCAAGGGACTATCGCCAAGTGTGGAAACCTGTCCTTTCCTGGCGTTGACAAGTACGGCCACGATGATGGCTGCGATGCCAAGAGCAACCCCGCTCGCCGCAAGTCCCAAGCCATAACCCTGAATCAGCGCATCACCGGCTGACTGCACCAGTTCGGCATCGCCGACTTCCCGACCGCGATACAGAGAAGCAAATGCCTCGGGCATCCGACTGGCCGTGACGGAGACAGAAATGCTCGAAAGGATAGCCAGCCCCAACGCAACACCAATCTGTTGCGACGCGTTGAACAACGCCGATGCGATGCCGGTCTCCTGTGCTTGCACACCCTTCACGGCCGTCAATGCCAGCGCAATGACCGCTCCCACGAAACCGAAGGCGGTGAGGAAGGCGGCTGGCATGAAGTGCCAGCTATAGTCGAGTTGTTGCCCGATGGTCGAAAGCCAGAACAATGCAGCGCTAGCGACCAGCGCAGCCGGAGCTGAGACCTCGCGCGGCGTAAAGCGCATGACAAGCTTTGAACTGACAACAGCACCAATGATGATACCCACCCCAAAGGGCAGAAACGCCATGGCGGTCAGGGTCGGGCTATAGCTGAGGATGTGCTGCAAATAGAGCGTCAGCAAATAGATCATGCCCATGGGGCCGAAGCCCAGCAGCAGCATGGCCAGGTACGAACCGGATCGGTTGCGATCCTTGAACAAGCGGAGCGGCAAAAGTGGATCACTGCTGCGCGACTGTAAAACCAAGAACAGCGGCAGCAGGATAGCCGTAGTGGCGAATGCAATGAGCGTAATGCCATCGGTCCAGCCATGTTCACCACCACGGGTAATTCCATAGACGAGTGCTGCCATGCCGATGATGCTGGAAAGCGCTCCCGTCAGGTCGGGGCGTCCCTTGTGCAATTCCGCTTCGACAAGTGTTCTCGAACCAGCGAGCACCGCCAAACCGATGGGTACATTGATGAAGAACGCCCAACGCCAGCCAAGCAGGCCTGTCAGAAATCCTCCAAGAATCAATCCAGCAATAATGCCAAGGCCAGACCGAGTGGGCGCTCTGGTCTGCCTGAGTGAGAAGGGGATTCTGTGGACATCGATTAACTCCTTTGTGTTTAGTGCGATTACCGAACACCGGTTGCGCTGACTTTTCACAAAAGGGTAATCGTTCCAATGGTTGGAAGGTCAAGGCTGCGTTTGCATGCCTTGCACAGAGAGACTGTCGGCATCGGCCAGGTCTTATCAATAGCCGTGCATTTGGCAGCCCGTCGGCACAGAGCACTCGACAAATCAAAGTCTGAGGCTCCGCAGTTGACCTTACCAGCGTTGGAAAGACTAGATTGGTCGCTGGGACGATCAGGTTCCTCAATTCTCTGATTCTGTGAAGGAGTTCGATATGTATCGATTCAACGTTAACGGCATGACCTGTGGCCACTGCACATCCGCCGTCGAAAAAGCCATTAAAAGTATCGACCCACAGGCGGAAGTATCTACAGATATAGAACACGCCGAGGTCACCGTGCGCAGCCAGGTCAATGAGGCGCGTATCAGTGATGCCATCCGCGAGGCTGGGTACGATAATCAGCACCTTGCCGGGTAATCATTCAGGTCAGGGCAAGGACGCCGCTTCTGAAGTAGACGCGTCAGCGCTTCTCTTTCCCGCGACGTTGCGTGCAATTGGGTTCAATCCCGATAGCCCCGAAGCGCGTGGAATTAAGTTCTCGCTCACCCTTAGGCGTTCCTTTCACTACGCCATCCCCGGCCAGACCGCTGATAATCGGGCAGTCCGGCCGAGCGTCGCCCTGGCAGTTTTCCGCCAGGTGCTTGAGTGCACGGCTCATTTCCTGGAGTTCGCGCGCCTTGAGCTCAAGCTCCGCGACATGCTCAAGCGCAAGACGTTTGACGTCGGCGCTCGCACGACCCCGGTCGCGCCAGAGCGCAACCAGTTCATTCATCTGCGCCACCGAAAACCCGAGATCCCGTGCGCGCCGGATGAAGCGCAGGGTTTGCACATCCTTGTCCGAGTAATCCCTGTATCCAGCTTCGGTTCGCAACGCTTCCGGAATCAAGCCGATCGATTCGTAGTAGCGGATCATCTTCGCCGATACACCCGATGCCTCCGCTGCCTTTCCAATATTCATAGCCATGCCTCTCCAGATAACATCAAGCCTGCACTGTGGCAGGCTCGGTTGTCCTTATTTCGCTTGTGCAAATTCCACCTGTCTCTGCGACACGTCGTTGTCGTCCGTCCCCATGGGTGAGCGGAAATGACGCAACCTCAGTGCATTGCCGAGTACAAACACCGACGACAGTGCCATGGCGCCGGCAGCGAAGACGGGCGAAAGCAGGATGTCGTAGGCCGGATAGAGCACACCTGCCGCGACCGGAATCAAAGCCGTGTTGTAGGCAAACGCCCAGAACAGATTTTGTCGGATGTTGTCGATGGTTGCCTTCGACAAGGCGATCGCCTTTGGCACACCTTGCAGGTTACCCGACATCAGCACCACATCAGCCGCTTCAATGGCAATGTCCGTACCTGTGCCAATGGCAAGACCTACATCCGCTTCGGCCAGAGCGGGAGCGTCGTTGATGCCATCACCGACGAACGCCACCTTGCCGTGCTCTCCCTTAAGGCGGCGCACCGCGTCGACCTTGCCGTCCGGTAGCACTTCCGCCACCACCTCGTCGATCCCGAGTCGCGCCGCGATGGCCTTGGCCGTGTGGACGTTGTCGCCGGTGATCATCGCGACCTTGAGCCCGAGATCGTGCAGGGCCTTGATGGCAGCAGGCGTCGTTTCCTTGATCGGGTCGGCAACGGCGATAATCGCCGCAAGCTTGCCCTCTATCGCAGCATAGAGCGGAGACTTACCCTCGTCGCCGAGGCGTTTGGCGACCTTGGAGAACGCCGCCACGTCGTGACCGAGTTCGCTCATGTAGCGGTCAGCACCTATCTCGACCCGCTTGCCACCGGCCTCAGCCTTCACGCCAAAACCCGTCACCGATTCGAAGTTCGACACGTCCGGCAGTGAGATGTTCTCCGCGGCGGCGGCGTTCACGATCGCACGGGCGATCGGGTGTTCGGATTTGGCCTCGATGGCCGCGACCAGAGCCAACACGTCTACGTGCTCGAATCCGGTGGCCAATTCCAGATCGGTGAGAGCCGGTTTGCCTTCCGTCAACGTGCCCGTCTTGTCAACGGCAACGACCTTGGCATCTTTCAACAACTGGAGTGCTTCACCCTTGCGGAAGAGCACGCCCAGCTCGGCACCGCGGCCAGTGCCGACCATGATCGAGGTCGGTGTGGCCAGCCCCATGGCGCAAGGGCAGGCGATGATCAGCACCGCGACGGCGTTGACCAGCGCGAAAGTGAGCGCGGGCGACGGGCCGAACCACATCCATGTCCCGAAGGTGAGAATCGCTGCCACAAACACCGCAGGCACGAAATACATCGTCACCTTGTCGACCAGCGCCTGGATTGGCAGCTTCGACCCCTGCGCTTCTTCCACCATGCGGATGATCTGCGACAGAACGGTGTTGCCGCCGACAGCCGTCGCACGGATGGCGAACGCGCCTTTCTGGTTCACCGTTCCGGCCACGACCTCGCTGCCGTGCTTCTTGGAGACGGGGATCGGTTCTCCCGTGATCATCGATTCATCGACATAGCTTTCGCCTTCGATGAGTTCGCCATCCACCGGAATGCGATCGCCGGGACGAACCTCGACGATATCTCCCGACAAGACGGAGTCGATCGGCAGTTCGATCGACTTATCGTCCCGACGCACCCGTGCCATTTTGGCCTGAAGCCCGACAAGACGCTTGATCGCCTCGGAGGTGCGTCCCTTGGCGCGAGCCTCCAGCAACCGGCCGAGCAGGATGAGAGTGACGATAACAGCGGCGGCCTCAAAGTAGACGTTGACGGCTCCGTCGGGCAGGAGCCCCGGCGCGAAGGTCGCCACGAGCGAATAGCCATAGGCTGCCATGGTGCCGACCGCGACCAGGGAGTTCATGTCGGGGGCAAGCCGCCCGAGGGCCGGAAACCCCTTGTGGTAAAAGCGGATGCCCGGCACGAACAGAACGATGGTTGTCAACACGAACTGGAGATACCAATTCGTCTCCATGCCGATCGTTGAGGCAATCAGGTCGTGCATGCCAGGAATGAGGTGTGAGCCCATCTCCAGAATGAAGACAGGCACGGTCAACACCGCTGCAATCGTGAAATCACGTGTCAGTCCACGGCGTTCCGCGTCCTTCTTCTCGGTGCGCTCATCGGTCTCGCCCCGACGGCTACCCGTAGCAGCCGCGATTACCCTGGCATCATATCCCGCGTTCTCGATAGCCGTCACCAAGGCGGTCGCATCGGCGCTGCCCTGGATCGTGGCTCTTTCAGTCGCAAGGTTGACAACGGCACTGGTGACGCCGGGCACAGCCTTGAGCGCCTTTTCGACGCGACCGACACAGGACGCGCAGGTCATACCTTCGATGGAAAGCTCTGTGGTCTCAGCAGGCACCGAATAGCCAGCTTTCTCGATAGCGTTGATGAGTGATCCGCGGTCGAGTGGCGAAGCGGACTGGATATCGGCACGTTCGGTCACCAGGTTCACCGTAACAGTGTCAACGCCCTCGACCTTCTTGAGTTCAGCCTCCACGCGCCCGACGCAGGAAGCGCAACTCATACCTTCGATGGGAAAGCTTGTCACCGTCACAGCCGACGGATTCAATTTGTCTTGAGTATGCATCATTCGTCTTCTCCACAAGCATCTCCTGATGATATTCCAGAAAGATAAACCTTCCTATTGTGGGAAGGTCAAGCGCTAAATTTCCTGATGCATAGTTACCACACCCAGTACTTACGGGAACATCGAATCCGGGTTTAGGTTGAAAACTCCATACGAGTGTTGTCAGCAGTCAGTGGCACATCGGACAAATTCGCGCTAAGGGAGCGTTCGAGGTAGACAGAAGGATGCGCGATGAATTCTCTAGTACCACAATCCTTACGCATTTGTTCCAGGCCTCGCCAACCAGTTTTTCCGTTGGGAAAGTGTAATCTGTGATTGCACGCCAAAGAGAAAATCAACCAGCTAATCCGAATACCCCGATTTTCTTAGCCCCCAACGAGAAGAAGTTACCCATAGAGACAAAGTACAACTGATTTTCTTTCGTATAGTACTGATCACTTACCGCCTTATTGACTGCGGTGTAGCCATCACCATTCCATGCTTTGAAAAATTTAAAAGCAAACCAAGCAAAGACTGTAAGACCAACGGCAAGAAAAAGAGAAGATAGAATTAACAATGATTTCAGCACGACAATATGTCCCTATATTACTCACACAATCGGTTTACATCATACCCTCATGCTCGTCTTTTATCGTTAACATCATGACCAATCTGACAGCCAGCTGAAAACAATAGCCAATCTATGGTACCTTCCCGCTTTTGAAGAGAGTTGCTCCATGATCTGCGGTTTCGACTACGGCACTTCCAACTGCGCTATTGGCGTGCAACAGGATGGCGAGATACGTTTATTGCCGGTCGATGGCGAGCGTACTTTTATGCCCTCAGCCCTATATGCGATGGCCCGTGAGCTTATAACTGAGCAGGTAAGTCATGGACTGACGTCTGATCGTGAAGCTTTTATTGCATCACGCAAACCCCAGTTGCAGATGGCCCTCAGAGCTCGTAATGAACTCGACCTTCACGCGGATGATGATGTGATGTTCGTCGGTCATGCGGCTTTCAAAGAGTATTTCGCCGATCCGGAAGAAGGCTACTTCGTTAAATCCCCAAAATCCTTTCTTGGTGCCAGCGGGCTTCGCCCTGAGTTTGTAGGCTTCTTCGAAGATATCGTCACGGCCATGATGCAGACGATCAAACACCGCGCAGAAGTCTCTGCTGGCGACACTCTGACTCAAACCGTTATTGGACGCCCGGTGAATTTTCAGGGCCTGAATTCAGAGCAAAGTAACCGACAAGCATTATCTATTCTCGAAACTGCAGCACGACGTAGCGGCTTTAAAGATATCGAATTTCAGTATGAGCCGATTGCGGCTGGCTTAAGCTTTGAACGCCAGCTCAGTGAGAATAGAACCGTTCTGGTTGTTGATATTGGCGGTGGTACCAGTGACTGTGCAATGGTGCGAATGGGACCGGATCATATTCAGAAAGCAGATCGTGCTGCGGATTTTCTTGGACATACGGGCGAGCGGGTCGGCGGAAACGACCTCGATATCCGCCTGGCAACGGAGTCTCTGATGCCACTATTTGGCATGAATGCCGCGCTCAAAAGTGGCAAGCCAATGCCGACAAAAACCTTTATTGATGCGGTGTCGACTAACGATGTTTCAGCTCTGACTCGCTTCAGTAGCCTGGAAACCGGGCTATATCTCGAGCAACTTCAGCACGATTGTGCCGAACCCGAGCTGATCGGTCGCTTACTGCGACTGCGTAAAAACAAGCAGAATCAGCAATTGGTTCGCCATGCGGAAGAGGCAAAGATTTCCTTGTCCGATGCTGAAATGACATCAGTGAATCTCGAGTTCGTCGAAAAATCGCTCAGCACGGATATCAACCGAACCGAACTTGCCGAGGCAATCGAGCGTCCACTTGAAAAAATTATTGCGCTAATGAAAGAGGCTAAAGACCAGGCTGGAGTCTCACCTGATCTTATTTTCGTCACCGGCGGAAGTGCAAAGTCTCCCGTGATCACAAATGCGGTCAAAAACGTCTTTGGTGAAGTACCACTATTGGATGGTGATCACTTTGGCAGTGTAGTGTCGGGGCTGACTGAGTGGGCTCAGCGGATTTACCGCTAACTCGCGAGAGCAGTCACCGATAACGGCATCCATTTTATGGCTTTGCTAATCACCAACCTTATATGCAGAATAAGGATTACCCTGAACCCCAACTCCCGTTAAGGAAGAAGCATGAGCGACGATAAAAAAGTGGAAACTAATAACGAACGCGTTGTTGATATTATTGCCGACAAACTAGTTGTTGATCACAGCGAAGTCATTGAGACAGCGTCCATTCCCCCTGAAGAAGCCCTTGGAAATAACGCAAGCACAAATCAAAGCACCGACGTCAATGCCGAAACGCAGGAGAAAGCAGACACGGTTGGCCGTGGTACACGCAAAGCCACTAACGGCGTTTCCGTTCGCACTGAACTGCTTTAAGCTGTTCGACTTCCTCTTCGAGAGCCAGGCTTTGACTGGCTCGTTTTACTGCAAGCGCCGCATAGTGGGCCATGACATCACTATAGGCCTCGGGAGCCATATCTCCGAGAGCCGCCATAGATTTCTGAACGCGTATCTGAATTTCAATTAACCCCGCACCGTCACGGGCAACTGGCATAAATAAATCTTCAATCAGGTCAGACGTTTTTAATGCCGGTACACGTACAGACGGGAAGCAGATAGATTCATCGTCATCGCCCAGTACCCGGTGATCTCTCCAGATACAGAACAATCTCACTGCCCTGCCCAGTACGTCGATTGCTGTACCAGGATCATTGACTGCCGGTGACAGTGCTCTGCTCGCGATCTCAGAAAGTACAATTAAACCAAACCTTGGATCTTGCTCAAACGACCGGGTTTTCCCAGTGGTATAAGCTGACGTGACACGATTGATCAGGTGCGCTTCCTGTTCACTATTGAGGACTTCTTTCTCTTTAAACTCGACACAGGCAAGAGGTTTACCGGGAAAGACAAAACTACCGGGAGTCAATAACACGTTGATATTCAACTTCAGTTCATCAGCAGTTTCCTGGAGGCTGGCGATATCAATATGACAAATGTAACCCGTGGATTCTGACTTAATATCAAAGCCATTGGCCGGGCGCTGCCAGTCTTCGGGTAAGCACCGCGCTCCCAAATACGGATGCTCTACTCGTGCGCGCAACGCATTGGCGGCTGCGACTTCGAC
>JAAEPW010000434.1 GCA_024232355.1 Chloroflexota bacterium
CGCTCGTGCGCCCATCGTGAACCGGCGGGCGTTGCTCAATGCCCGATACGCAACGTCTAACGTATCGCCAATACTAACGAGGTCCAGTGCTTCGAGGTCGGCCTGTATCAGCCGCACCTCGTTTTTCGCTTCCTCTAGACGCTTAATTACAGCGTCCATTATGATGCCGTCTTGAACAGTTTGCTGCTACCACGTCGGGGGCTGTCTGCGATCTTGCCCCGCGGGCTATCGTTTACCGTTTGCGTTTGCGCTCCACAGCGCAAGCAGCGGTTATAGTTCATTTGGTTTACGTCGTCGTTGCCGCAGCTTTTGCAAATTCGTTGTTTCATCGTGTGTGCTCCTAGTCTACCGCTGTTATTGCGCCCAGCTTATTGTCGCCGCTGGCTTGTTCCAGCTACTGTCACCGGGTTGCTCCCATCCGCGCACGAACTCGCAGAATTCGTTGTACTCATCTGAACTGAGTACTTCCAGCGCCCGCGCTACGAGGCTTTGAATCGAGTATCGCTCGTATTCGCTGGCGGCCTTTAGTTCTTTGAAGGTGGTCATTTCGTGCGTTTGTTTCATTGCTTACTCCTGTGTGTTTGTCCTCGATCTAATATAATTATATCATACTTTCGTCGTTTTTGACGACGACTTTGGTGGTTATTCGGGACTATTTAAAGGCTGTTTCAGGGTATCCAGTGGGGGGAAGGTGGCGTTTTAACGTGTGAAACAGATACCCAGTGGGGAATTTACAAATTCCCCACTAGACACCCGTTTTAGCGCCGAAAACAGGGGTAACGCCCCACTTTGAGGGGTAAAACAAGGCTAAAATAGGGGGGAATAACCACCAAAGTCGATGTTAGAAAGCTATGAAAGTATGATATAATTATATTAGACAGCAACAACAACAGGGGAGGTATTATGGAAGAGATCGAAACGACTAAGGGCCGTATCTACCGTTACATTGTCCAGTTCCAGGAGGAGACCGGCGGGCGTTCGCCGTCACTTGCGGACATTGCCGCAGCTGTGGGCCTTAAGACCAGCGCCACGGTGAGCTACCACATCGAGCGGGATACCCGCTTGCGGCGGTGTGGGTATTTGTGCATCGAGGTGATCGGGTGAGCAAGTGGCAAGACGTCAGCAGGGGCGACCCGCCGAATGTGTGGAAATTACGTCTAGGGCCGATGCGCGTTACGGTGCGCACCGCACCATACTACCCCACCGGTTGGGCGGTTCACTGCCCGCCGTTCTTCCGCTGGAAGGACATCGACGCCGACACTGTAGAAGAGGCACAAGCGGCGGCGCTGGAATTGGTTACACAGAAGCTGACCGAGGTGGTGCGGGCGTTGCCATTGGAGACCACCGGGGCCGGCGTGTGCCCGTGGTGTGGTGTGTATCGGTAGGTGACTGAATGACCACGAAAATATACACAGTTTCGTATGACTTCTATGTCAACGAGAACCGGAAAACGTTCGGCTTTTACGTATGCTGGATGCGAGGTGGTAAGGTAACGGATGAGTGCGTAAATGGCAAAACGCTTGATGAGTGTATCAAGGAACTTATGGAGGTGAAATGATGGAAATTCTTAGAGAAATTAGCACACACGCACAAGTAGGAATTACGCTACACAAAGGTGACTACTTTGGCGAGGCGTTTTGGTATTGGCAATGCGAGGGGCACGGCGAAGGCTCGGAGGAGTTCGACTCTTTAGCGCGTGCTAAGGAGTTGTCACGCGATTCACGCGACTGGTGTCCTGGATGTGGCGAGGGTTGGGCGGGGGAACCTTTGGAGGTGAAACAATGCCCGTAAAAGTCACAGCGTGGAAATGCGAGCACTGCAATATGACAAGCGTCTATAAGTCAAACGTCAAACGCCACGAGCGGCGCACTTGTCAGAAAGCCCCTGGGGCGTGTGCGACGTGTA
>JAAEPW010000435.1 GCA_024232355.1 Chloroflexota bacterium
AGATTTTGAGCAACACGGCCAGGGTGAGCGGCGGCGGCATCAACTTGCTCAGAACGTCATCCGTGGTTGAAGCCAATACCATTCAAGGCAACGTGGTCGAAGAACAAGACGGTGGCGGCATTGCCCTGTGGTCGGACCAGTCTACCGTCCACGATAACACCATTCAAAACAACCAGGCCGATGATTTTGGCGCGGGTATTGTGATCAACAAAAACCTTTTTGACGATGAAGGAAGCGTAGTCATAATCACTTATAATACGATTGCAAATAACCATGCCCCCAACGGCACTGGGGCAGCGATCACGCTTTTGAATAGCGATGCAACGATCCAACACAATACCGTTATCAGCAATAGCAGCCAGGCCGCGTGGGTGGCGCTGTTGGCTAACAAATGCAACCTCACACTCAGCGATAACTTGTTCCAGGGGAACACGAATATCGGCGCAGGGTTTTCCGTTCAAGATACCGCGGCTATTCTTCGCTGTCAAGCGACACTGGACAACAACCAATTTGTGGGGAACGTTAACCATTCGAATGGGAGTGTGTTGAAAGTATCCGCCAGCAGTGTGAGCGGGCAGAACAATATCATTGCCGGGAATAGCGCGCCGGGCCAACAGATCGCGGGGCTAAAATTTTACAGCGCCACGGCTACATTACGGCACACCACCATTGCCCACAATAACGGCATGCAAAGCTTTGGCATCAATCTCGATGGCGAGACCCTAAACCAGGTGACGTTGCAAAACACCATCGTCGCTTCGCACACTGCCGGGGTTCACGCTTTTGATCCACAGGGGATTACGATGGATGGTGTGTTGTGGTACAGCGTCACCCAACAAACCCACGAAGATGCGGTGATCACCGCTTCTCACGCCTATACCGGCAGCCCTGCCTTTGCCAACCCGGCGGCTCTTGATTTCCACATCACCGGTGCATCCGCCGCCCGCGACCGGGGTATTGACGCTGGTGTGAGCGGCGATATTGACGGCGACCCCCGCCCCCTCGGCGCTGCGCCCGATTTAGGGGCAGACGAATACACCGGCCCGCCTGTCATCAGCGACCTGCGCGTAGTCCAGGGGCAGGTCACGACTGCCACTGTCACAGTTGCGTTGGCGTGGACGCCTCCCGCCGAAGCGATCAGCACCACGATTCGCTACAACATCGGC
>JAAEPW010000436.1 GCA_024232355.1 Chloroflexota bacterium
GCGCCGTTTCATGACCACCATATCTTGATAATTGCTCGCTCCCCGCTCTTTGTATTCGAGTATCTCGAAATAAGGGGACCATTCTTTGAGCGTGTATTTTCGTTTTTGAAACGTTCCGCGATAATAGTCTTTGGGCGCTATGTCATCCAATCTATTGTCTTCTATTTCACAAATGCCCTTTTTGAGCAGGCGCTTGGCGCTTTTGCCCGGGAAACTGAACGCGGCAGCGAATTCGCCGTGAACGGTTGCCAGGAATAGTCCGCCCGGTCTCAAGAGCCTTTGCATTTCCTTCAACCAGGAGAACTGGTTTTCTTTGGACAGGTGAGTCAGAACGGAAAATGAGACGATCAGGTCGAATGAGCGATCGGCATAAGCCGTGGGCGGGTGTAGGGGGACTGGAGAGAATTCAGCCGGTTTGAGATTGTCATTGCACCACGAAATAGCCTCCGCATCAATGTCACAACCATAAACGTGGGGGATTTCCGAGAACTTGGAAAAGAAACCGGTGACCCGACCACAACCACAGCCCCAATCCAACATACTTTTGATCGAATCCGGGGCCGTATGCTTGCAAGCGGTCGTCCAAAATTCCTTGTAGGTTTGCATACCCGTGAGCAGGTAAAAAGAAGGGTCCTGGTGAGCGGCGACTCGTGAAATGAGATGCGGGGGTGGCGTGGGCAGGCAAGAATACAGGTCCGTCCGATACCACGTCTCCATCCTGGCGATTTCTCTACCCTTTGAAACCCCCACGACACGCACGTCAAGTATTCCGTTCATTTCCTCAGCCGGTCGGTGCAGACTGAAAGAGAAACCCGACTGTTCTGCATTGGGGATAAAGGGCAGGGCTTTTGCGACGTCTTTTCTCTCTGTTGTTGCAGTGCTTGCCACTTTGCGTTGATCGACGTACAGGGTGATAGAATCAAAGCGTTTCTCCGGAAGCAGCATCCACCCACGGATAGTGAACTCTTCGTCTTGATACTTGAGGTCTTCAAAGAATCCACGCGCCAATTGGGGGGTCTTTGCAACGAGATTTTTGACTGTTTCAATCATTTTCATTATCGTTCTCCTAGGTTTATAGTGCGAACGGAATGTCTGGGTTGAACAATTCACCGAACAACTCTTCGATCCCAAACCGTTCTACGAGCCGTTGCTGCGCCTGCCGGTACTCGGGCGTATCGACGCATACGTCAAAACTCAATACGCGCACAGCCGTGAAAATCTCGCGGTCGGTGCGTTGGCGGTGTTTCTGAATGTAGGCACGCTTTTCCATCACGGCGTCGAGGTTTTCGATCACGTCGTTCGTCGCTGTGATGACAGATTGCTCTGCCCAACAAGAAGGATGTTGCTGCGACGCAATTTCGGCAGACGCAAAGTGCGGAACGGGATTGCCGCGTCTCCGGTCGATCTCGTCCAGGATCTTGCGCAGCAATGCCAGCAAGCCATCGTCGCGGAACGTGTGCCAGGCATCTCGCAAATAGTAGCGTGTGTCGTAAACGGGCGCGGGGCCGGACAGATTGAGCGTGCTCGGATCGAAACGGCATCCGTCCATATCGATCCCGCCCATTTGCGCGTGCACATACGCTCGCTTGAACTGCATGAACAGCGCCAACGGCAATATCCGATCCAGGTATTGTTGCTCATAATTCTTGATAATCGTGTACAGCGAATTCCGCTCGTATAGATACTGTATCTTGGCGGGCAGCAGGCTGGACGATGTGCCAAAATGAACGTGATAACAGATCGACTGGGGGGCAAAAGCCACCTTGTATCCCAAAATCCACAATCGCCATCCCAGGTCAACGTCCTCAAAGTAATTGACGTAATCCTCGTCGAACCCGCCAATTTCGAGGAAAATCTCTCGATCGATCAACATCGCCCCGCCGCAGGCCGCCAGCACGTAGTGCACCGAATCATACGCGGTCAGATCGGGGTCGTGATACCCGTCGGCGCGAGCGTGCCCCAGGAACAAGAGTATGGTTCCCCCATAGTCCATCAAGCTGCCATCTCTGTTTAGGATTTTAGAGGCCGAGCACACCACGTCCGGCTCGTCACCCAATGCCTCGACCAGCCCAGACAGCCAATTGGCTTCGACGCGCATATCCGAATTCAGAAACGCCACGAACTCGGTTTCCACCTTCGCCGCCGCCCGGTTGTTGCCGACACAAAATCCATAATTTTGATCGTACTGGATAATGCGCACCTGCGGAAAGTGTTCGCGAACATACTCTACCGAGCCATCGCTGGAACCATTATCCGCCAGCACCAGTTCAACGCGCTCGGCGGGGTAATCGAGTTGGCTCAACGAGCCAAAACAGTCTTGCATGTACCGCAGACCGTTAAAATTCAAAACAATGACACTAACTGTAGGATTATTCACTTTTAAAGTCCTATCTTCCAACGGATATACTGAATCATCTCATAGACCACCTTTCGCCTCCCATTTTGTTTGAGCGTCTGCCAGACCTTGCCGGGCAAGGCCCAAAGTGGTGTTGGCAGTGGTGGCAGCTTGGGTTCGCGGAACAAGAGCGCATCGATCTGACGATCCAACGCAGTGTATGGTTGCTGGCAGAACTGGAGCAGAGGCGCGATTGCTTGGGCGTCAGGGGGTGTGGGGACGATCATCAGCAGGCTATCCCGATCGAGGGCGGCCTGCCAGGGATACGAGTTTGAGCGTGCGTGCATTACGCGTTCAAATTGCTCCAGCCAATGGGCGCGTTCCGCCTCACTGGCACACACAACGCCATCGACCAGTTGGATCCAATGTCGCGCTATCCTGTCATCCGCCTCATCCCGTTCACGCAATGCCTTGTCGCGCGCTGCCTCATCGAACACAGACAATGTGCGGGGTGGCGAATCCACTAGGATCGGCCCATGCCAGTGATACAAAAAATCAAAATGATGGAACGCTTCCGCACTGACGACCACCAGGTCAGCGGTGGCGCAAAGCTGGCGCAGACTCGCGTCATCCTCGTCACGCGGCGTGATGCAGCCCACCTCACACGTCTCGGCCAACTGCTGCGCCATCGCTCGGCGGCGATCTGTCTCCAGCCCCACAAAAACAACTCGCCGCCGCATCGGTAGCGGGGCAATCGCCGGATACTGACCGTATACGGCCCGTATATTGTCCACCGTCAGAAGAGGCTGACCCTGGCGCAACATCAAAGCAGGCTCTGGCGGAGCCAGGGCATTGAGCAACTCGTCACTGCGTGCCGGATGCGTGACCCCTCGACGCTTGACGCGGCTAGAGCGAAATGATGCCCAGCCTCGACGCCGGGCATCTCGTTCGTCCGGTGGGCATTGTTGATCTTGTTGCCGGTAGATTTCGATTTGCTTTTTGGCATGGCTTGATTCAAAGTTGCGCGCGACAAATCGCAGTTTATCGCGTGTCTCTTGCATCAAATCGACGGCTCCGGGCCACGGTCCAACAGCCACTGCCTGCAAAGCCGTTAAAATGTGATAGCCGTGCAACCGGGCCTGATAACACCAGGCGGCCCCAAGCCAATCCAAACCATGTCCTGCGTCTGGCAACCCAACTTGTTCGAGCGCGGTGCGACTGATCAACCCCGCCGACACGCTCATTGCTGGCGACTCTTGCCAGCGCTCGAATTGTCCCACGTCTAAACAGCCAGCGTAGGGGTTTCGTTGTGGTTCTGTCGCGCTCCGCCAATCGCCCGCCTGCACGACAAAGCCCGGCCACTGCCTCCACATAACGCGTGGTGCTACTGCCGCGACGTCATCCCGCAGTTCGCAAGCCCGTACCATCTCGGCCAATGCCCCTGGCGCTAAATCTATTTGCGAGTCGAGTAGAAGAATAGCGTCTCCGCCCACTTGGGCTAGTTGCTCGACCAAGGTATGGGGAAAAGAGACGTCTTGACAAGATACCAGACGAATCTCTTTATCACATAGCGCAACAGGTGTCGTGACAATGACCGTAACTTGCGTGAGCGCAGGATATTCCTGGCCCAATACCGAGTCCAGACACTTGTCCAAATCGGCCTGTGCGTGACTGTGAACGATCACAGCAGAAACTGAGGACTTGGTTGCCCAAGTCGAGTTGTCGATGGGGGATGGAACCGGCGGAGCTTTTTGCAATAACCCGGCATATTGCAGGGCTGTTAGCGCACAAGATGCCAAATATTTTGAAACCGAGACAGTCTGCAAAATCTCGGCCAAAGAATGCTCTTGAGCCGCTGACCAAATAGCAAACAGTATCGGGTCAAGATTAATGCCCGTTTGGTGGTTCGATAAACAAATATTTGCCCAACCATCAGATTGGGTATTGACGCTTAAACCAGTTCTCTGTCGGTAGATCACGAGTCCACTCTATTGCAAGTTCGCAAGCCACCAGCGCAGGTAACGGCCTGTCTCTTTTATCAAACCAACACTGCCCTTTTCTCGCAAGACGTGTCTGACTTTGTGCCAAAGCGGCGGAGTGACAATGTCTATTGGAGCAGCAACTGATCCCAGGTCCTCCGGCGCAGGCGCTGAATCAGGCGCGAACATTTCTAGTCGCATATAATGATTCTGAATAACGGGTGCAGAGATGACGGGATATCGGCCATGCATCGCTGGTTGCGGTATACGGTTCGCCAGTGCAAAAGCTGCATCGTCGCTAAAAGGCGCGTGGCGCAAGCGGCGAGTTTTCCAACGGGCGACGGCCAGTTTGGGCAACGAACACAGCCATTGTCGCCAGCTTTTGTAACATGTTTTCATCACGTCAGGCATATTGTTGTCTCGTGCCCACGTAAGCCGATAGAAATCTTCTTTTAGATACACGCGCATAAATCTGCTGGCACGTCCAAGGTCCAAGTTCTTCCAGATAAACCGCAAACGGTTGCGAATCACCAACCCCAGCTTGAATGTAGAAGGCAACGTATCCGTCGTTGCATTGAATTTGTGATACACGATCGCCTGGGGAGCGGTGACTATATCGTACCCGCCAATCCGTGCTCGGAATGACCAATCTATATCCTCATAGTAATAAAAATATTCCTCATCTATGTCACCAATCTGCTCTACCACCGAACGCCGCAGCATCGCCGCGCCGAAACACGCGCCGAAAACCCGGGCAGTGTCATCAAACTGACCAACATCCAGATAACCGATAAAATTATCACACGAACGACCATCCGGATACATCGAATTGCCCATCGAGTTGAAAAAAGAGCGCATATAGGACAATTTCATCTTGGGAACAACAGCCGCGATCATGTCTGATCCGAACATGGCCATGGCACATTCTGCGATACAATCAGGTTCCATGATCGTATCGTCGTTCAACAAGAAGAAAAATTCACCGCGTGCTTGTTTCATCGCCAGGTTATTTGCCGCGCCAAAGCCCAATGACTTGTCCGTCGGAATTATCTTGATCTGGGGAAAATTCTGTCTCGTGAACGAGACCGAGTCGTCTGTGGTTTGATTGTCGACCAGGATGATTTCCAAATTGGGATAGGTCTGTGCCAGGACCGAAGGTAAACACGCTTCCAAGTGAACGCGTGCCTGGCGGCCAGCCGGAATGATGACGGATATCAAGGGAAATGAACTTGGATCCGATAGATCAACAGGAGGTGTGTGAACCATTGGGGGCAGTGACTGCGATGGAACAATCGCTCCGGCTCGCGCCAGTACTTTTGTGGTGGATTCAACAAACGCAGCCGATACTTTGTCTGTGACAATGGTCGCAATCACCTGATCGGTCAAAGCACCGTCGAAAGCCGACCAAACGCCGTACACCAGATCGTCAAAGGCGAATGCTTTTCCTGTATCGTCGCTGAGAATCCAAAAGGTGCCATCGTTTTGAGACTTGAAATCTGCACTTTGCTTATACAGACAATCCAGAGCGTCCATCATACCCTATTTCAGAAAAGCCCCTTTTATGATGTGGTTTATGCCATCCATCAAACGCATCACGCGGCCCTGTCTGATTTGTTTGATGGTATCTTGTAAATGTTCGATCTCGCCATCTCGGGCGGTCACAACATTCTTCAGATGCTCCATGTGGACGAGTTGAGACTTGTGCTCTTGCACAACACTTTCCAGATAGATCATCCGCTTGTCCTTTTCATTAATGTCTCGCCGCATCGCGTCAATATGACTGGTCAACTTTAGCCCTGCCAACGACTGCCAATCGTTCCTGGCGCGATGTCTATCCGGCGCGCAGCGTGGCTCCCGACAGAATTTTATCAGTGGCTGCAGCGCGACGTCCCAATTGAGTTGTGGAGTGATGGCAGAAAAACGATCGCTGAATTCGCTTCGCGAGACGTCGGCGCTCTTTAGAATAGCCGCCGTCACGTCATCCACACTTTCGTAGCCCACCGCCCATCCCAGTTGGTGATCCTCGATCAAATCGCCCAGAACATCCCCCTGCGTGACAATGACGGGCAATCCGGCCCAGATGTAATCCAGCAGCCGCGTGCGGAACGAAAAGTGTGTTTCCAGATGCGAAAAATGCAAACTGACACCGACGTCAGCCTCCAACAAATAGTTCTGCCGTTCATCGTAGGGCGTCCAGTCATTAAAAAAGACGTTCTTTTCGTAGAGGCCCAACTCTTTGCTCAAGGCAACGGCTCGCTCGCCCATCTCGTTGACACTGCTGTCTATGTCAGGGCTGGGATGCCGAATACCCAAAAAGAATAATTTCACGTCGCTGCGCTGCGCAGAAACACGTTTCATTGCATAGAGCAAGGTGAGTGGGTCAAACCAATTATAGACCCCACCTCCCCACATGATGACCCGGTCCGTCTCCGCGATGCCCGGACGCACACCTTTCAGCACGGCACGGGTGTGCTGTGGCGGCGTGCTGGGCAAGCCAAAAGCGACAATGTCTATCAACTGTTGGAATGTGGGGTCATCATCATACGTAAGTGGGTTGATTCGATCCAGTGCATTAAGCCAACCCAACCAATAATCACGCTGCTTTTCGCTGGAACAGAGAAAGAAATCACCCCAAACGAGCAGATCGGTGAGTGCATCCAGAACCTCTATATGCCGGCGGTTCCGCTCCAACTCGGGCTGATTGGACAGCAAAGGCAAACTCTCCACCAAGAACGGATCATAGATGTCAATCACCAAGGGTACGTTTGACAATTTTAGAGTTGGATGGAGCCAGAGGGCAAATCCTGATAGAATTATCAGGTCACTTGCAGCGGCCAATGCTTCCAATTGAGCGGCATCATACTGCACCAACTTGAACGTGTCTGGTGACAACGACGTGGGATGACTGGTTGCCAGAGTCACCTGATGAGATTCTCTGCTCAAAGCGCGGGCAAATTCCCAACAACGTATCGCAGGGCCTGCCATATTCTCGCCCACCTTGTCACGCGTAAGAATCAGTATCCGAGACATACACTGCTCCTCAAGAATCTCATTGTGCATTCATTTGCCGTCTCTATCATCTTGGCACTCCCACTTGCCCCCGATGTTTACTGCTCCGATTCGTTCACCCTGTTCAAATTGACACACTTTGAACGTATGGAGACGGTCGTGATAATCGTACATCTTTGTATCAGTCGAGTTATGGACTGCTACTGACACAAGATATGTCCCTTCCATCAGTGGGAGACGATCCACGCGGTACAGGATGGTTCCCTCCCCCTCGACAAAAGGAATGTCCAGACCAGCAAAGTGAGTGTTGGGGCCGCACACATGCAATCCATCATCTCGATGGATTCCCACTCCAAAAACAGGAATCTCGACCCGTTGGTGAGCCTGATAATGCAATCGTATTGCCCACGGTTCTCCTGCTTCGAACACACGGCGCTCCCCGCCATCTGCGTCAAGGAAAGATACAGCCACTATTCTCACGTCCCCGGTTCCCCGTCGTCGTTTGATTGGGCTCCCATCTTTCCGGTACTGCTCTACTTTTTCAATCTCTTTTGCTCTTTCCAAGGATAGCGGGGTTGCTGGTGTGCTGTCCTGATCGTTCCATTCCCACGAGCCCTCCAGATTGACAACTCCATACCGTTCTCCCCCTTCCACTTGCCGCACCTTGAAAGTGCACGAATGATCGAGAAAATCAATTTCTTTCGCACCAGTTTGGTCGCGAGAGAAATTGGATAAAATATACGAGCCTTCCATCAGTGGGAGACGAGGTATGCGATACAGAACACTTCCCTCCCCTTCTACGAAAGGAATATCCAGACCAGTGGCATAGGTGTTCGATTCACACACGCGCAGTCCATCGTTGCGGTGAATGACCAACCCAAAGACAGGCTTTTCGACACATTGGTTAGCTCGGTATTGCAGCCGCATCGTCCACGGTTCTCCGACCCTGAACACACGTTGTTCATTTCCCGTTTTATCCAGCAAGGAAACGCGCGCAATATCTATATTTTCGATTCCCTGACACTGTTCTTCCACGGCTTTTGAGGAAAGAGCAACCGGTGCCGAGTTTTTTTTTCGATCAAGTTTGTCTTTTTGCAACACAGCAGCCATCATACGAGCATCTTCTTCGTCGGCTGCGTGGTTCAGATAAGCCGCAATCGTATCGTATACATCGCCTACGGCTCGAGCCATGCCGTCATCGAGCCACACGGCGTGAGAACACAACTGACGAACTGACTCCAAGCCGTGCGACACAAAGCATATCGTGACGCCTTGCTGCCTCATCTCTAGTATGCGGTCGAGGCACTTGTGCTGAAAATTCTGATCTCCCACTGCCAGCACCTCGTCGATCAACAAGATTTCCGGGTCAGTGTGTACCGCCACTGAGAATCCCAGCCGCACGTACATCCCCGACGAGTAGTGTTTCACCGGGATGTCTATGAATCGCTCCAACTCTGCAAAGGTGATAATATCGCCCATCTTTTGCTGGATCTGAGAACGGCTCAATCCCAGGATAGAACCGTTCATGAAAACGTTCTCTCGCCCGGTCAGGTCGGGGTGGAAACCCGCTCCCAGTTCGAGCAACGCGCTCACCCGCCCGTTCACCTCGATTTGGCCCGTGCTAGGCTCGATGATGCGGGTCATTAGCTTGAGCGCGGTGCTCTTTCCTGCGCCATTGGAACCAATGAACCCCACCGTCTCACCTTGTTTCACGGTGAAACTGACGTCCCGCAAGGCCCAGAATTTCTCATCCTTTTGTTTCAAGGCGCGATGATTGCGTCGGAACAGACTGAGGGCCAATTCCTGAAAGGAACGGGCCCGTTCGTGCGCAAGTCGAAACTCTTTCGATACACCGTCAAATCGTATAACTGTTTTTTTCGAGTTTTTCATACGCTTATTCATCAAAACAAAGGAGCCACCAGCCACTTGGTAAACAACAGCAGGGGGCGCCTCCAACCTCACGTTTCTATAATGTGGGGTATGATAACACACACTGGTCGAAAAGCCAAGCCTTTACGGGCAATTTCTGCAAAGTACGCTCACTCTACGTATGCCGCCCACACCTCTCCTATCGCCGTCATTTTCCCTGTTTGCGGATTTAAGAGGTTGCCCGTGGGATAGTGGTCGGCGGCGTCATCCAGACTGTACCAACACCACATCTGCACCAGCCGGTAATCGTCTGCCGGATATCCTAGCGTGGGGTCGGTGGCGGTCAAGAAAAAGTCAAACGTGCCGGTCATAAAGGCCGTCACTCGTTCTGGCGGAAAGCCATAATCCTCCGGCATCAGAATACCATACTCGGAGACGATGAGGGACGTGTTCTGGTAACCTCGACGGGTCATCCACCGACGAAAATCCACGATCTGCTGTCGAAAGATTGCCAAACTGCCGCCGTCGTCAATACTATAAAGCATTCCCTGCGCGTCTGGCAGCCCTGGCGGAATGTCGACGCCCCACGCACCTCTTTTTTCCTGCAAGATGAAATTATGCACGTTCCAAACGTCCACTGGCATCTCTGCGCCGAACTGTTGCCGGTAGGCCTCCATGATCGCGTCCAGGTATGCTAGCCGCAGTGGTGTGGGTTGAGAGACGCCCCCGATAGCCACTTGCGCCGTCGAGTCCGCGTCTTTGATGGCGGTGTGGGCGTCGTGATACAATCGTGCATAGGTTGCGGGCATGGTGTTGTCCTGCCATATCACGTCTGGCTCATTGCCCACTAGCCAGAGCGAACTGGGGTTTGCACGCGCAATGTCTGCGATCTCTTCTACACTGGGCCGCAGAACACCCCCACTCAGTCGAATCATTTGCGCATACGTGACACCGTCTGGCCTTGGTGGATCGATTTGTGCCGTCCAATCCAGGTACCATCCCAAGCTCAGTGTGCCCAAGTCGTACTGTGAGATTGGTCCCTTTGTTATACCAACTCCCCAACGTGGACGTCCGAGCCACAGAGTGCCGTCTCCTTCGACTCTTTGCAATAAGGGGGGCGACTGCTGAGATATAGACGTCGCTGTGATGAGCGTACTTGGAATAACCTGGCCCATTGGTGTACGCGTTGGGATGATGGGCTCTGGGGTCAAGGTCGGACGAACGGTTGGGGACTGTATGGCTGTCGAGGACCGCCCCACACCAGACCAACCCAGCAGTATGAGCAGTGTCCCCACGCCGACGAACAACAATCCAACCCAAAGCGGCCATTTTTTATTATGCACACAGCCTCCACATTGCTGGCAAGATCGGGTCAACGATCACTGATCTTGCTCTTTTTCTATTCATATCAGTTTGCATTCTACCATATCTTGAACGAGCGTCCAGAACACGCAACTCCCTCATCATGCGTCCCAAGTAGATGCATTGACTTGACATCCAGTCATTGCCGGACTACAATACAAATAATTGAACACATTTTATCAAAAGACCTTGGCAAAAAGGAGGAAAACGATGAAAGTGCAGATCCCAACGTCGCTGTGGTATTGGATCAGCTTGGCATTGTTAGTGGTCGCATTGCTTTTTACGCCGACAGGCTATGGATTTGCTCAGACCTCTACAACGCCGACACCGTCGGAGAGTCCATTAGAGACCCCAACGGCGGAGCCCACGATGACGCCTACGCCGGGTAGTACGGCGGCTACGCCCGCAGCAACCGCCGTTCCAACGGGCGAGATTCTCGGTAACCATACCGTCAAGTCAGGGGAGACGTTATACTGCATCGGTCGAGCCTACGGGATAGACCCCTATGCTATTGCCACGCAGAACAATATTCTCAATCCCAACAAGATCCTTGTCGGGCAGGTATTGGCTATTCCCAACGAACCGCGCGCACTGCCGTCCGGGCAGGTTTGCCCACGCCAGTTTGGTGGTACCACGACACTTCCTACTTGTCGTTGGAATCACACGGTTGCCTCGGGCGAGAACCTATACCGGATCGCGCTGAAATACGAGGTTAGCATGTATTCTATCGCTGATGCCAACGATATTCTCAATTTGAACCTCATCTTTGTTGGACAGGAACTCTGTATTCCCTAGTCTCCTGAAACAATCAGATATACCAGGCCCCAGCCTATACAAGCTGGGGCCTGATATTTTTCTGACCTTGCATCCTTCTCACTGTGTGCTAAAATTCCGCTTATGCGAAATATATTGTGCGCCCTAATCCTTGTTAATTTTATACTGGCCTCTTTCCCGGCCCAAGCCCAAGAACCCGATCCAATTGTCATCTGGCAGACACTGATAAATGAGGCTCGCCTGGATAAAGGTCTGGACCCTTTTGATTTTTCTACCCTGCTAACCATCTCGGCCCAACGCCACGCCGACGATATGGTCGCCAATCAAGTCTCATCCTACGTCGGCGCTGACGGTTCCATGCCCAGGCAGCGTATCGCAGAAGCCGGTTATGCTGCCTGGACCCAAGATAACGGAGAATTGATCGCTGGGGAGAACTTTTGGATCGGTGACGGTACAATTGAGGATGCGATGGCTTTCTTTTTGGAGGATCCGCCCCAGCGAGCCAACGTTCTTAGTACCACCTATCGGGAGATCGGCATCGGCGCTGCCACCGGCGCTGACGGACATAATTACCATGTGCTTGATTTTGGTGTGCGTCCCAACGTGTTACCCATTTTTATCAACGATGGTGCTACCAATGCCGACGTTCCGCAGGTAGCGATTCGATTGAGCAACGAAGAAGCCCGTCCCGATGGTGAAGGGATGATTTTTATGGGAAAGGCGATCGAAATTCGTGTCAATAACGAGCCCAACTTTGAGAATCTCCCCTGGCAATCCTGGGAAAAGCTCATCCCCTGGACTTTTCCGGACGCCCCAGGCCAATATACCGTTTACGTACAGTTTCGAGACGCCGCCGGCCGTACCGCTGCCTCGGCAGACACGATCGTTCTCGGTGAAGGGGTGATCAGCGCACCGACGGCCATCCCGCCCATCCCCACTCAGGAACCGAGCGCTACACCTATTCCGGTCGCTCCCCCATCCGAATCTGTGACCATGCCCGTTCCAGCCGCTCCAGAGCCGCCGCCGACCCCAGAACCATCTCCCACCCCCTACGTTGTCAATTCTGTCCCGGCGGCTCAGGATAACGTGCCCTTTCCCACGTGGACGCCGCTCCCAATACCAACCCCCGAGGAAGATAGCGCCCCAAGTTCGCTGCCACCGTGGCTTGCCTCGCTACAAAAAATAGCGCTTCCGCTGCTCGTGGTGATGCAGGGAGTGGTCATTCTCATGGGCATCTATTTGGTCTTGCGCCGGGGCAGCAGTCAGACGTAATGCGGCAGGATATGGACGAGAATGGATTTATCGGCGTTTTCGATTCTGGCCTGGGTGGGTTGAGCGTGTGGCGGGAGATCGTCCGCCAACTACCTCACGAACAAACCCTCTACCTGGCCGATCAAGCGCACGTACCCTATGGCTCTCGTCAGCTAAGAGAGGTACAAAAACTCTCCCAAGGCGCCATACGTTTTCTCTTGAAGCATGGCGCAAAGATCATCGTCGTCGCTTGCAACACTGCCTCTGCCGCCGCCTTGCACCACCTGCGGCGGGCTTTTCCCCAGGTCTCCTTTGTGGGCATGGAACCAGCCATAAAACCCGCCATCGAGCAGACGCGCACCGGCGTTGTGGGCGTGCTCGCCACGCAAGCTACTTTTCAGGGAAAACTCTTTGCCAGCCTGGTAGAGCGATACGCGGGTGATGCGCGGGTTCTGACCCAGGCTTGCCCGGGACTGGTGGAGGCGGTAGAGGTTGGCACATTGGACACCCCAAAGACAGAGGCATTGCTGCGGCAGTATTTGTCGCCACTACTTGAGGCTGGAGCAGATCAATTGGTGCTCGGCTGCACACATTATCCCTTTCTCCAGTCAGCCATCGAGCGATTGGCAGGAAAGGGCGTTGCAGTGATCGACCCTGCCCCAGCCGTCGCTTGCCAGACGAGACGTGTGTTGATCCAGCAAGGTCTGCAAGCCAATCAGAGCCAGACAAACCATCACGTGTTCTGCACCAGTGGAGATGTGACGGCGTTCGCCACAATGGTCAAGCGGTTGCTTCCCTCCGCCAGAGAAAACGTCCGAGTGCAATCAACGTATTGGCAGCAGGATCAGTTGAGAGCTAATGATATCCTCCAATAAACCACCCAACAACCAACCCTTACTCAGTTCCCACGTTGCGCGCTCTGCCGTGCTGGTGGCACTTTTCCTGGCCGCCGACAAGTTGCTGGGCGTCGTGCGCGAGGCGGCGGTCGGGCGCGCTTTTGGCACGTCGGCAGTGTTGGACGCCTACTTTGTCGCTTTCGAAGTACCCGAAGGGCTGAATACCATCGTTACCGGCGCGGCCCTGACGACGGCCCTGATCCCGCTGCTGACCAGCATCATCACCCGTGCTGGTCACAAAGATGCACCAGCTCAAGACAACGTGTGGCGCTTTATCTCGGCTGTGATCAATTGGATATTGATCATCGTCGGTGTCGCCAGCATCTTTGCGGCTGTGCTGGCCCGTCCCATCATTGTGACGGTCGCGCCAGGATTTGCCGACAACCCGGCCCAGGTGGCGCTGGCAGTTCGCTTGATGCGGCTGGTGCTGATCCAGACGCTTATCTTTAGCGCCAGCACCGTCGTCACCGGCACCTTGCAAGCCCACCACCACTTTTTGCTCCCCGCGTTGGCACCACTTTGCTACACGCTGGGCCGCATTTTTGGTATCGTGGTGCTTGCTCCATCCTTGGGCATCTTTGGCCTGGCATGGGGGGGATTGGCCGGGGCTGTGGCGCACCTGCTGATCAAGTTGCCGTGGTTGGTGCGCCGCCGGGCACGGTGGACGCTCACGCTGTTCCACCCCCGGCTGCCCGACCTGCTCAGGCTGATGGCTCCCCGTATGCTGGGGATGGGCGTGACCTATGTCAGCTTTGTATTGCCCACCACCTTTGGTTCCCAGTTGCCCGACGGTTCCATCTCGGCCTACGAGTATGCGTGGAAACTGATGCAGTTGCCAGAGACTGTTCTAGGCACGGCGATGGGGATCGTCGTCTTTCCCACGCTGGCCCGCATCGCCGAGCAGAACGACCGGGAGGGCCTGCGCCGCACCTTTTCTTGGGCGCTCCGGCTGATCATGGCGTTAAGCATACCGGCGGCAGTCGGACTGCTCGTGTTGGGCCGCACGCTGACGGCCCTCGTCTTTCAGCGCGGTGCATTCGACGCAGCCGCCACCGAACGGGTCTATTGGGCGTTGCAATTCTTTGCCCTGGGATTGGTGGCCCACAGCGCGCTGGAAATGGTCGCCCGATTGTTCTACGCCCAGCGCGATATGTGGACGCCTTTCTGGGCAGCGTTGGGCGGGCTGGCGCTCAACGCGACCCTAGGCTGGACGCTGCTCCCCCAATTGGCTCACGGCTCTATGGCCCTATCCAACAGCCTGGGGACAGGTTTCCAGGTGATTTTCTTGCTGCTGGTGGCACACTGGCGGCTGGGCGGAGTTGGAGGGCGAGTGTTGGGCGCATCGCTAGCGCGGACGGGGTTGGCAGCGACATTGATGGGCGCAGCGGTGCTTGGCTTTCGGGCCCTCTTGCCCGATGTGGGATTGCTGGTAACTGGCGCAGGCGGGTTGGTGATCGGAGCTGGGACCTACATATTGGCCGCCCTCTTGCTGGGCAGCGAAGAAATACGCGATCTGCCGGGCCTGTTGCTGCGACGCGAGTAAGCGATTCAGGTCGCGCGCAGCGTGATCACATTCACCTCTGGGCGGCAGTTAAAGCGGATGGGCCACGACGACCCCACCCCTCGACTGACGTATACCTGTGTCCCCGTCACTTGCACCAATCCACCACCGAACAAGCGTCGTTGCCGTGATGGAAGATATAGCGCGCCGAACAACGGCAATCGTATCTGACCACCGTGGGTGTGGCCCGACAGCACCAAGTGAATCGGACGGCGCGCTGTTTCCTCGGCAAAGACCGGCTCTGTCACAAAATCCGGGCTGTGTACCAGCAGCACGCGGGTCACGCCAGAGAGCGGACTGTCGGCCATGGCAGCGGGTAGATTGTCGGCAGGATCGGCGTGATGAAAGCTGAATCCCAGGTATCCCATATCCTCGACGCCGACGAGGCACAATTGCGCCTCTCCAACGGTCACAAGCTGATGCTGATTTTGCAGTACGGTGACCCCAGCGGTTTGCAGGGCCGCGACCACAGCGTCGGGATCAGTCCACTGCTCGTGATTGCCCGTACAGGCAAATATTCCCAACTGGGGTTTGAGTGGGATCAGAATTTCGGCGTACTCGGATGCATAGCCTGACCAATAGCTCACAAAATCACCCGTCAGCGCGACCAGGTCTGGCGCTTCGGCCACGATCAATGCCACCGCCCGCTCGATGCGGGAGCGCGGCATCAATGGCCCCCGATGCATGTCGCAAAGTTGGCCGATCTTGAGCCCGTCCAACGCGGGCGGTAAGCCAGGGATGGAAACGTCCACCCGGCGCACAGCCAGCCAACTAGGCTCGATGATAAAAGTGTGAGCGATGAGGTACGCCACGAGTGCGGCGAACAACGTTATCCAGAGCATAGACTGCGACGTGTGTGCTCCGCCGCCTGTTGCGCGGTTGCAAACTTTGTCAGACCCACTACAACCAATACGATCACCCCGACCAGCACCATAGCCCCGCCACCCACTGCCAGGGGAATCTGCAAGACGTTGACCCAGTTGCTTCCATCTACCGTGTGGGTTGGGCCAGCCCAGGCCGACGTTGTGAGCGTGAGCACACCGCCCAGGAGCAAGGCCAGACCAGCAGTCGCCGATGGAGAACCAGAATCACCTGCCGAACCGGAAAAATTCACCCGATCCCGAACCCTAGGAATCCTCAGCAACAGAAACACCAGCCAGGTGATTACCGTGGCATAAAAGCGATAGTTGGTGGGCGCGGTCTTGCCTCGCAGCATCTGGGATGCGATCATCTGAATCGCCGCCAGCACCAGGCTGACCAACAGAATCACCAGAGCGCCGGTGTGGGACCACCGCTCGCCGCGCAGCAAAGCATAGGTCACCCGAAAACTGACCACGGCGGCGGCCACGGTCAGGATCACCAGAATCTGGTACAACCACTTGTACGGGATCAGGGGCGCCATCGAGGTGAACCTCTCTGGTGACCAGGCCGCGCACACAGTGCCCACGCCTCCCAACAACGTGATGACGCCCGTGAGCCCCATCAGGATGATACTTGCTGTACGGAGTACTTTTGCCGCTTTATTTGACATTGAATTCCTCCAATCAACTGACTAGCCCTTTGGCTATTACTTTGATAAGTATTGTACTCATCTCCCGTCCTTTGTCCAGCGGATGCAACTTAATTCCTTCAAGAGCGTATTGCTTTGTTGAAGAGAAAAAGTATCGTATAATGGCTCATAGCTACAAATTCGTGGCAAAAGAAAATATTCACAAGGAGACAAAAATGAACGATAGACCTGGTTGTTTGTCCGGCTTGCTCAAGCTGGCGTTCCTCAATTGGATTTTCGACTGGCTGCAAGAGCGGTTTGGGTTTGGCAGGGGGCTTTCCTGCACGGGGTGTGGGTGCGGGGTCATTATAATGTTGCTTGGATTAATGTTTTTCTGCTCTGTTCTCACCGGCACGAACTGGCTCGAATTCGGGTTCTAAAAAGGGGCGAGGAAACGTACGATACCGGCAGTCCTACGATGGCGCCTCTTGTGACCTGATGCCCTCTGCGGCGACCGGCATGGTGAATGCAAAAGTCGTACCCTTACCAAGTTGACTCTCGACTCCAATCCGCCCACCCTGGAACTCGACCAGATTCTTGACGATGCACAGACCCAGCCCCGTCCCCGGCATATCTTGCGCATCGGGGTCTTCGGAGCGAAAGAACTTTGTGAATAGCTTGGCCTGGTCCTCTGCCGAGATGCCAATGCCAGTGTCAGACACGGTGCAGTGAACGTACCAATTTTGCTGCCAGGCGCGCACTCGAATGTGTCCACCTTCGGGTGTATATTTGTAGGCATTGCTGAGCAAGTTGACCAAAATCTGTGACAATCGGGTCGGGTCGGCGTGGACCAGAGGCAGGTTGTCTGACACCTGAACCGCCAGTTGTTGCGACCGGGCCTCGATTTGCCCTCGCGTGGCTTCCAGAGCACTCTTTAGCGCGCGGGCCAAGTCAGTTGGCTCCATTTCCAGCTTTAGATTCCCGGTCTCGATCCGCGAAACGTCCAACAGATCAGAGACCAGGACTTGCATGCGAATCACGTTGCTGTGAATGGTATGCGTAAACTGCTGCTGCTGGGGAGTCAGCGGGCCGCACATCCCCCTTCCTAACATGTCGGCATAGCCCCGGATAGACGTCATCGGTGTGCGCAGTTCGTGAGACACAAAAGAGATATACTCTGATTTGGCCCGGTCGGCCTCTTGCACACCCTCGTAGAGGCGGGCATTCTCGATGGCGATGGCGGCATAGTCGGCCAGGGCCAGCAATAGCTGCCGGTCATGCCCGTCTGGGGGTTTGTCGCTCACTCGGTTGCCCACGCCCAAAACTCCGATGACCTTGTCGCCCACCTTGAGCGGTGCCGACAGCATCGCACCTGTGTCTGTTATATCCCGCTTGAGAACCGCTGCGGCTGCCAGCTCTGATGTGCCGCGGTGAGTGGATGGTTGTATATCGCCGGGCACTTGCTGGCGGTGGAGGGCAGTCCGTAACTGGCCGCTTTTTTCATCCACCAACAACAACGTCGCTTCCTCTGCCCCAATGACGTGAAAGATAGCGTCGATGATCCGCTCTAACAACTGGTCTTTGGAGAGCTGAGACGTGACCGATTTACCTACCTGGTACAAGGTGTCCATTTCTTGGACCCGGCGGCGCAATTGCTGGTTGACTATTGCCATATGCCGGGTGAGGGCTTCTTTGTCTTGTACCAAACGAACCTCGGTGAGCGCGCGTTCGATGGCGTCGTACAACTCGTCAACCGTGAAAGGCTTGCTCAGGTAATCCTTAACCCCTTTGCGGAAAAATTCCACAGCAATGGCCTCAGAGCCGTGAGAGGTGATCAAGATGATTGGGATGTTGGCTTGCTGAGCACGGAGAGCGTCTACAACCTGAAAACCGTTGAGGTGAGGCATTTCTAGATCGAGCAAGATCAAGTCGGGAGGATCGGCCAGGGCCATCTCAAACCCCTCCGCACCATCGGATGCTTCTGACGTGATGAATCCTTCCCATTGCTCAATGGCATCAACGACAAACTCGCGGATGGCTCGACTGTCGTCTATTATCAGGATGCGGACCTTTCTCATATTGTTCTCCTGCGAGATGCAAAATATAGACTGAACACAATAACATTTTTGTGTTCAGCTTTTTGATTTGGACGGCAATCACATTATACTCTAATTCGTCACGTCGGTTCATTACGAGAGGGTTACGATTGGATAAACAACTGGTAAAAGCAGTATTGACGTTAATGCCATGTTGAATTATACTGCAAGTGTGTTAACAGCACGAATTATTCTACTATGCAGCATCAGAAACGCTATCGTAACGTAAATGAAACCTAGAGTATGCCCATTTTGAATTAAACTGTTCATGTACTTGAATATATTCAGGAATAATATCACTGTGGCTTTTCTCAAGGGAGAATGAAATGGCAGGTGAACGCGTGTTGGTAGTGGACGATAGTTTGGTCTATCGAGACCTGCTCGTCCATCACGTACTGAAACCCGGTGGCTACAAAGCACTGACGGCAAACGACGGCGAGGCGGGACTACAAGTTGCTCAAGAACAGTTGCCCGACTTGATCATTATGGATATGCAAATGCCGGGAATGACCGGTATCCAGGTTCTAGAGGCACTCTACGACGCTGGCAGCGAGATTCCCGTCATTATGATGACGCTTCATGGTTCAGAGGATTTGGCCGTGCGAGCCTTTCGCCTGGGTGTGAAGGACTATGTGATCAAACCATTCGACATAGACGAAATGCTGATGGCTATGGACAAAGCCCTGAGCGAGGTACGCTTGCGGCGAGAGCGGGACACCCTGACACGAACCTTGAGAGCAGAGCGCCGCCAACTGGAAGCAGTTCTGATCAGCACTGAGGAAGGCATATTGTTGGTCGAGGATGATGAGACAGACAAAGTGATATTGGCCAACGATGCAGTCCGCCGGTCATTCAATATGAGCGATGACGTAACGGGTTTGCCATTGGCGACTGCACTCTGTGATGAAATCTTGGCTGACGTTTTTCACCGGGCCAAGGAAAACTCGGCCACTGCCCACGCAGAGATTCCTCTCTCCGACGAACAGACCCTCAACGCGAACGTGACCCCTATCCCTGGGGTGGGACGGGTGGCCGTGATGCAAGACATCACGTATCTCAAGGAACTGGACCGGATGAAGTCCGAATTTGTCTCTACCGTTTCCCACGACTTGCGCTCTCCGCTCACATCGGTCAAAGGCTTTGCCGACCTGCTGCCTGTGGTAGGCCCACTTAACGAACAGCAATTGTATTTTTTGGAAAAAATTCGAACCGGCGTTGATACCGTCACAGGAATGATCGGTGATTTGCTGGACTTGGGCCGCATCGAAGCCGAAGTTCGTATGGATATGGCATCATGCGATATGAAAGAAATTATCAAAAAATCAATAGAGGGCCAGGAAAGCCACGCCGAACTCAAAAAGCAAACGCTTGAGCTAGAGATCGTGCCCAACTTGCCATCTGTACTGGGAAACTCGTTGCGGTTGGGCCAGGTGGTGTCCAATTTGGTTAGCAACGCCGTCAAATACACCCCAGAAGGGGGAAAAATCCTGGTTGATGCCTTTATCAAAGATGGTCAAGTAGTCGTAGAGATCAAAGATGATGGCATTGGTATCTCCAAGGAGGATATATCACATATCTTTGACAAGTTCTATCGCGTGGACCGGCCCGAAACCGAGGGCATTATTGGCAGCGGGTTGGGTTTGTCCATCGTCAAGACCATCGTCGAAAAGCACAGAGGGCGTATCTGGGTTGAAAGTGAGGTAGGCGAGGGTACTACCTTTGCCATTGTGCTGCCAGCTATTGATTGACCCTCTTTGACGTCTATTCCCTCCAAGCCCCGAAAGGGGCTTTTTTTGTTCTCAAATGAAATGGGTGTGTTTCATTTCACTTGAGAGAGAAAGGTGCGGTGTGAAATACCTATGAACATGATTTTGTGGAAAATTGAACATTGAATTGTCCGAATGAGCGCAAAATATCTCATAGTGAAATTGTCGCTTGACACCGTAGGTCAGTCAATGCGAGGAGGTTCCCGGAGATGCTAATTCACTTGCGAAAAACCCACAAACGACATATACTGACAAGAGACATCCTCACACAAAAAGGAACATAGCCTATGCCCGAATCTACCCATCTCGGCAAATACGAAATCCTCAAAGAAATCGGTCGTGGTGGCTTTGCCGTGGTCTACAAGGCCCGCGACCCCAAGTTGAAACAGGTGATGGCACTCAAGGTGTTGCATAGTCACCTCGCTGGGGATCAGGACGTAGTGCAGCGCTTTCTGGGCGAGGCCAGCAAAGTCGTCCAACTCAAGCATCGGGGTATCGTGCGCATCTATGCGGTGGATGAGGACAAAGGCATCCCCTACATCGCTATGGATTATCTGCCAGGCGGCACGCTTGCCAAACGGCTGAGTGGCGAGCCGCTGCCATTGGATGGTGCGATCACCATCGTGGAGCAGGTTGCCGCAGCTCTCGATCATGCTCACAATCGTGAGTTGGTTCATCGGGATGTCAAGCCCGCCAACATCCTCTTTGACGACGAAGGCGAAGCCGTGTTGGTTGACTTTGGGCTGGTCAAATCGCTGGCAGAAAGCGGGTTGACTAGCAAGGATACAATGATGGGCACGCCCGCGTATATGGCTCCTGAGCAAGCCAACACCGCCGCTGAGGTGGATGCTCGCGTAGACGTGTATGCCTTGGGCATCGTGGCCTACGAGATGCTGACAGGGCGTGTGCCCTTTGAGGCTGATTCACCTCTGACGGTGCTCAACGCTCACGGCAAAGAATCACCCCCTGATCTCTGCGCTCTCAACAAAAAATTGGACAAGAGTGTGGCAGCGGTGGTGCTCAAGGCTCTTGAAAAGAAATCCGAAAAGCGGTATCAGAGTGCGGGCGCATTTGCTCGCGCTCTACGCAAGGCGTGGCAGGCCGTCCACAAGGCTGCTCAAGCAAAGACCACATTGGCCGACCTGTACGCACGGGTACAGGAGGCAATGAAAGCAAACCAATGGGGCGCAGTGGTGAGTTTGTGCGTAGAGATACGCAACATTAACCCCGACTACCGTGACGTGAGCACATTACTGACACTGGCCGCGAGTCGAGTGATCGAAGAGGAGCAGAAACGTCAGCAAGAACGAGAGTGGGAGGAACAATACACGGATGCCCTAGAATTGTTGGAAAAGACAAAGTATGCCAAGGCCGTACAGGCATTGGCGGAAATTGCCGAGCAAGTTCCTGACTTTCGGGATGTGGGAGAAAGGCTGGAACAGGCCCGTACAGAGCTAGAGAAAGAGCAACTCTACGAGGCTGTGCTGGAAAAGCTGTCAGACGAGTGCTATGACGAGGCTTGTGCAGACTTGTTGGATTTTCTCACATTGGCCCCTGATCACGCCGATGCTCGCGCGCGTTTACTGGAAACTGCCAAAGGACTGATGACGCAGCTTCAAGATGTACAGAGTGAACTGGACAGAGTTGGGATTGAAAACGAAACGGCGCGTACCCGCGTGGCCGAGCTAGAGACACAGCTAAAGCAAGTTCAGGCTGAACTGAAAAAGGTCAAGAGCAATCTGGAGAAATCGGCAAGTGATAATAAGACACTATGTGCTCGCATGGCTGGCCTGGAGGATAGATACCAGAGGATAGGCAGTTATAATGAGGAACTGTGTGCCCGCGTAGCTAGTTTGGAGGATGAACTGAAGAATGCCCAAGTACAAGTATCCCAAAAGCCTCAGGGCGACCTTTGGACAAGTCCCATAGATGGTAAAGAGATGGTGCGTATCCCGGCAGGCAAGTTTCTTTACGGTGATGAGAATGTAGAACGGGAACTGCCTGAATTCTGGATAGACAAGACACCCATCACCAATGTTGAGTATGCCCACTTTGTGGAGGTCACTGACTATGAACCGCCGAGTCACTGGAAAGGCAAGACCCCACCCAAGAAAATTGCCGATCACCCGGTGGTCAATGTTTCCTGGCACGATGCTGTGGCATACGCCGAGTGGGCAGAGAAGCGATTACCCATCGAGGCAGAGTGGGAGAAAGCGGCGCGCATTAATTTGTGGGAATATCCTTGGGGGAATCAACAACCAACGCCTGAACTATGCAACTTTGGTAACAATGTAGCGAGTACGACATCCGTGGGCAAGTATTCGCCAGATGGCGATAGTTACTATGGTTGTGTTGATATGGCAGGCAACGTTTGGGAGTGGACGGCGAGCGAGTGGGAAGGAGAAAGTGATCGCCGTGTGTTGCGTGGGGGCTCGTTCAATAACAATGAAACATATATCCGTACGTCTTATCGCATCAACAACTCACCCATCAACTATGGCATTGAGATAGGTTTTCGGTGTGTGGGTGCGATTCGTTTGCCTTGAACTATGTTCGTGACACGGAGAACAAGTGGAACAGATAAACATGGTCTGTAATCGCAACGGACCTTGATAACTGTGTTCAATCAGACGAGATAGGAGCAGTAGGGCAACTGCAGTTATATTCAGATTTGCCCGGGAAGGCTCCCAGCCCCCGTTCCGGGGGCATATTAGGGACGAAACTGTCTCGCGTGAGCCGCCCCCGAGACCCTGTACCCTTTGTCCCTGGGTCAAAGGACCAGGGGCTTGGCAGCACCTGTCCTGGACCGACAGGTACAGGGTTCAGGAAAAGTGCGGGGGTTATGAGCAAAGTGTCTCATACAAGATAAATGCAATTGCCCTAATAGGAGCAGGCATCGACCTCTGACACCAAGATGGATGGGGAGAGAGTGCTGCCCTATGATGTGTGAATGGTCACCAATTGTTAAAAGCAAGTGTGGCGTAGGTGGGACGCGGCCTACACTTGTTAGAATACAAAAACGCTCAGGGCATTGTCACCCTGGGCGCATTTCTATGTCAGTCACTATCCCTCAATTTCCTCTGCCACCAAAGTCGGTACGTTTCTGAAAATCTCACGCAAACGATGCCTGTATTCAACTGTGGAACAAGTTCGTTGGTCATAGTTCTTGCCCAGCCAGGACATCTCTGCCTGTTTGGGTTTTGAGCCCCGCCTATCACGGAAATATTGATGGTGATCTTGTGATCGCAGTATTGCGATAGGTGTGCGCCTAGGTCCAGGTTGCCGAGCTGCCAGCCGTTGTTGGGGTAGCGCAGTGGGCCGCGCAATACTCTAGTACTGTTCGGCGGAAATCCTTCGGCAGTTACTGCTCCAAGGGGATCGTCAGATCCCCGCCTAAATCGTTGTTTTTGCCGTTTTCGGAGCCAATTTTCGTCGCGCAGAGCCAGGATCTGACGATCCCTGGCAAGCATGGGCGTTCAGAGGGTTTCCGAAAACTGCGGAAGGATTTCCGCCGCCATGTACTAGTGCCGGTTTCCTTGATGATGGTTGCTGCCAAGTAAATTGACATGCTCATCGGTAGCGGATTTACATCAAGAACGCGCTAGAATTTACACTATGGGTTGGAGTGGATTGCCGGATACAGGTCACTGGCGGTAATTCAGAATGAATGTCAGGTGCAAAGCATCGCTCAAGCTGGATCCATCGCGTATCGTGACATTCACTCCATTGTAACAGAATTGTAACTCGCCCAAGCGCAAATATGTCGTACCATGTGAGAAATCTGTGGTATTGGTTATTAAATGGTTAAAAGTGATAATGTGTTAATGATGACGGGGGTCCTGTTCTGGGGGACTGTGAACCACTCTGTTTCCCCAAAGGTGACTCACACACCGTCAAAAACAGTCTTCGTCGTAAATAATAGGTGTGGGAGGCCGCCTCATTGGTCGGTGAACAAAATTGACCCCAGACGAACTCTGGCACAGTTCGTCAATATCTCAAACTGGGGAGGTGGCTTGTGGCCCTAAATTGTCGAGAATGTATAACGCTCGAAGAATGCATTCAGGAGAGTGACCGTGCTCCCGGAGTCAAGGAAATGGTGCTTTGCACCTTTGAGACAGGACGGGATACTCAAGAGTTGTGGGGTGAATTGCAGAGAGAGTGCCTAATCGTTCAACGGTCGCAGCAGAATGGTCGCACTCTCTTGAGCCAACGGTTGAGGGCCCAGGCCAAAGAGGCTGGCGAGGAACCCAAAAATGCTACTCTGCCTTCTCCTCCAGCGACTCCTATCGTCGCCCATAAACCGGTCAGGAAATCAGTCCGCGCCCGCTCGAAAAAACCCAAGGACAAAACGGAAGAAAAGAAAACGGTCGTCTCTTGTCATTGTCTGGCCCCGCAAAATGGGCATCCTCGGATCGCTCTGCCCGCACACGGTGAGATCACACTGGGTCGTTTCGATTTGCAGGGCAACGTCGCCCCCGATGTAGACTTGAGTCATTATGACCAAGACGATCACCTCGTCTCCCGCAAACACGCTCGCATCGTCGGCCGCCACGACCGTCACTATATCGAGGACTTGCACAGTGCCAACGGTACCAAGATCAACGAGGACAGGCTCTTGTCTGGCCAAAAATTACCACTACAATCCGGTGACCGAATCACATTGGGGGATGTCGCATTTACCTACACGCCCGTTTCCAAGATGCAGATTGCCCCACCGACCGCGCCATCCCATGCCTATCTGTGGGTTGCGTTCACCGGCAATCGGTTTTCCCTACCCTCGTGGGGGGAGGTGGTTATTGGTCGAAGTGACCACACGAGAGGCATCATCCCTGATATTGACCTGAGCGAGGAAGGAGAAGCCGCCCAGGTCGTGACCCGGCGTCACGTCAAGATCATCGCCCGCGACGGTCATCACTTTGTGGAGGACTTGGGCAGTACCAATAGCACCAAGCTCAACGGCGCGCGCATCGAGAGCAAAGAGTTTGGCCCATTGAACCCCGGCGACCACATCTGGCTGGGGGGATGCGTTCTGATTTATAGAACAGAGATGGAACACAGCCTGGAGCTTTGACCCGCCGGGGAGAATTAGGACGAATAAAATAATCCGAGTCAAGTAGCAAAGATGGGGAAAATCCCCATCTTTTTTTGTACTTTGGCCGAGGGCATGCTATACTAAAACGCAATAGGAGGCAGCTCTATGGCAAACGATGGCTCCCAACCCGCTGCGGTTTCGCTCCCCTTGAATCACGTGCGCGTGCTCGACCTCTCCCGGCTTTTACCCGGCCCCTACTGTTCTCGCATCCTGGCAGACTTTGGCGCCGAGGTCATCAAGATCGAACTGCCCGATGGCAGTGACTGGGTGCGGCACGTCCCACCGTTGGTGAATGGGGAAGGCGCGCTGTTCCAGGCCCTCAACCAGGGCAAGAAAAGTCTCACCCTGAACCTCAAATCCGACGAGGGGCGGGCCGTCTTGCTGCGATTGGTCGAGACTGCCGACGTGCTTTTGGAGAGCTTTCGCCCTGGCGTGATGGAACGGCTGGGCGTAGGATACGAGCGATTGTCAAAAGCCAATGCCCGCCTGATCTATTGCTCTCTGAGCGGGTACGGGCAGGACGGTCCGTACCGGGAGCGTCCTGGCCACGACCTGAATTTCATCGGATTGACGGGTTTGCTCGATCTGACCGGATCGCGTAAAGGGCCACCCACCATCCCTGGCGTGCCCATAGCCGACCTGAACGGTGCGCTGTGGGCAGCGTTCGGCATCCTGCTGGCGCTGATGACGCGGGAGCAAACAGGCCAGGGCCAGCGGGTAGATGGGTCGCTCCTGGGCGGCGCGCTGGCATGCATGTCAATGGCGGTGGTTCACTCGTTGGGAGGTCAACCAGTTGAGCGAGGCGGCAGCACCCTGACTGGTGGCCTGGTCTGCTACAACGTGTACGAGACCAAGGATGGCAAATACGTGACGCTGGGTGCGCTAGAGGCGCAGTTTTGGACCGCTTTCTGCCAAGCGGCGGGGCGGGATGACCTCGTATCGCAGCAACTCGCCCCAGCAATCCCCGGCGAGCCGGCCTATGACGAATTGTGCGCGCTTTTCCGCACCCGCACGCGCCAAGAGTGGGTGGAGGCAATGGCCGGGGTGGACACTTGCTTTGAGCCGGTGTACGACGTGGAGGAGGCTCTCGCGTCCGCGCCAGTGCAGGCGCTGGAGATGGCGTCTGGCTATGGATTGCTCCCGCCAGTACGTCTCTCCGCTCAGCCCATACGCCCGGTAGAATGCACAGCGGCCCGTGCTCCCGCCTTGGGAGAGCACACCGTCACGTTATTGGCAGAATTGGGATACGATGCGGCAGCGATAGAAAATCTGCGAGAGCAGGGCGTGATATAGTCTGATATCAGGGCTGTTCAGTTCTAATTTTCCAAGGCTCTCAGCCACCATCATCGTTCTGTACGAGAACTGAACAACCTTGAATCAGTCCCCGTTATCCTCGTCCTCATCCTGACGAAACAGGATAAATCTTCGATAAGCCTCGGCATAGGGCACGCCGACCTTTGCCCCGTGCTCGGTGGCCCACTCGCGGACCATCTCATCCGGGTCCCAATCGTCTGGGAACTGGCTGGTGTGCTGCCTCAGCGCCTCGATTTTGAGGTCTATCGTGTCGGTGATGTCGATCCAGGTATTCGGCTCCATAGTGGATGAGACGAAAACTTGGGTCACGCGATGGGGTTCTAGGCCCTCCTCGCGTAGATCGCTAAAGACCAACGGCATGGCGGACGCCGGCGCGACGGCGTCGAGCGCGGCCTGCGCCACCGCCCGATGGTCTGGATGGTTGATATACCGGTCCTCGACAAAGAGGCGCGTCGGGTCGGAGCAAACGACGGTGTCCGGCTTGAAGCGGCGTATCTCGCGGACCAGGTCGCGGCGCAACGCCATTGTTGGCTCCACCTCGCCGTCGGGATGGTGCAAAAAGACGACGTCGTTCACGCCGGCTGTTCGAGCGGCGGCGCGTTGTTCCGTTTCGCGGATATGGGCCAGTTCCTCGCGGGTGATGCCCGGTTGGTGGCTGCCAGCGTCTCCACTGGTAGCTATCACATACTGTACGCTGGCTCCCGCCTGCGCCCACTTGGCCGCCGTGCCCGCCATGACGAACTCGATGTCGTCCGGGTGAGCGGCGATGATCAATGCCCGTTCCGGGGGCAGGGGTTCTTTATAGGTTTCGTTCATGTCTTAAAAATTCTCCAAGATGTTTGTTAATAGTCCACGATTTTTGCCAACCTACTCAAATGGCCACTTGTTCTGCGCCCTGAGGGATTCCTCCAAGCCGTGGTCGAGCAAGATTTGCTCGATCTCGTCTGAAGAACGCCGACGGCCAATGGCTTCTTGGTGATTGGCCAGGCGCAGCACTAACCGGGCGGCGACCATAGCGCTCTCCCGCAACTCGACCTCGCTCACCTTGTCCAACGTGTCGGCCATGGTGTGGCCAAAGCCACGTCCCAGGCCCGGCGGACGGCGGGCAAACATAAAACTGACCGGCACGCCGCGCAAAAAATACGGAAAGTGGTCCGAAGCAGGTTCTACCCGATTGTTCAATTCCAAGGGATAACCCATCTCGCGTGCCATTTGAGCAAATAGGGGCTGCAACTCGTCTATCCCTTGCAGCGCCAGGCCGCGCCCGCTGCCCATCGCGCCGCCGTCCAGGTTGAGCATGAATTCCACGGGAGCGATGTCTGCGTCGCTCATCCCATTGACGTAAAGGGTCGAGCCGAACACGCCCAGTTCCTCGGCCGCATAGGTCTCAAAACGGATCGTGCGCTCCAGTTGACCGGACAATGGGGCAAACACGCGAGCCAACTCCATCACCAACGCCGTGCCCGAGGCATCATCCACCGCACCCTGGCTGATGTCGTGCCCGTCATAGTGTGCGCCGATCACGATGACGGCGTCATCCCGACGGCCCGGCACCTCGCCGATGACGTGGCTGAGCTGGGTCGGCCCGGTCTGGTTAGTCAGCCGCATCTCTAGCGTGACCGGTTGGCCGCCTCGCATCAGCCGCTGGATCACAAACCCATCCTCGTGGCTGAGTCCCACCGCCGGAATCTCGGCCAATCTGCCAGGACGCAGGCTGCCGGTCGGGGCCAACATGCCGGGCAAGTGGTTGACGAACAGGAATCCCGCCGCGCCGCCAGCCAGCGCGTGCCCATATTTCTCGCGGCGGTGAACCCATCGTCCGTGAGAGGGACTGTCGGTGTTGGCCATAACAAACTTGTCTGCGATCCTGCCCTCTTTGGCGGCGTACTCTCTTTTGGTGCCCAGCCCCACACTCACCACTTGAGCGCGCAGTCCATCTGGGGGCGTGCTGGGCGAATAGACCAGGGAAATGGTGGAGGGCAGCTCCTTTTGGTCTGGTTCGACGATGTGTAAACTTGCTTCGCCTCGTGTCCAGCCCTCGTAATCGAATGTGGCCAGCCGCACCTGTTCGAGACCATAGTCGGTGAACTTGTTCCGGATAAAGTCCCGTGCTTGGCGCTCGCTCTCTGTCCCGGCGAAACGACTGCCAAAATCGCACAAGTGCTCCACGTTGGCATACACATCCGGCGACGTCCAAATCTCGCCGATGATTTGTTTTTCCAGTTTTCGTTGATCTGTCATTTATTATCTCCCTCATTTTCTCGGACACAGATTTCACAGATGAACACAGATACAGAAAAATCTGTGTCCAGAAAGGATTTGTAATCAGGAAACCAACTCTGGCGGCAGGTGATGCACCGAGTTCAAATACTCGACGTCCAGATGCCCATCGCTGTGAAAACCGATCCAAGTAATAGCCGTACTCAAGTGATGGTAGTACACGTCATAGTTCAGCGTTTGCTTAAATAATGTCTTGAGCAAGGTGTCGATAAAAGTGCCATGAGTCACTATTGCGATCCGTTCATCGTTGGCAGCCCACCCGCGCAATACGTTTGCTACCCTGAGCGCGCGCTCGTGAAAGGCCGACCGGATCTCTTGCCCCGGATAGTGCCACCAGCCTTGCTCGGTGATGCCGTCCGGCAGGATATAGTTCGGGAACGCAGTCAGAATCTCTGTCCGCATCTTGCCCGGATAACCGACGACGCCCTCAGCTCCGTGATCCAGAAAAATGCCGCCACGTTCATGGATATCTATCCAGACCTCGGGCAATAGTCCCAATGCCTGCCCGATCTGTTGGGCCGTTTGCAGCGATCTCCACATCGCGCTACAGTATAGCCGGGTGATGCCATGCCCTTGACTAGGGGATTTCTTTTTCCACGGCGTGGCAAGTATCCCGTTGGACAGGTATTGGGCGACGATTTCGGCTTGACGTTGGCCCAGTTCCGTCAACAGGGGATCGCGCACCCGGTTCCGGTGGTCGGCCAACGCATTATTGGTCGACTGGGCGTGGCGAATGATGAAAAGTTCCATATAGTCGTATGCCTCCATTTGACAGGTAACGCAATGCGCGGTAGTATGGTACAATGTGAAACGTGAAACATCTCGATAGGAGACGTGCACTTTATGTCTGAAACATCAGATTCATTGACCCGTGTGATGGTGATCGCCGCACATCCCGACGATCCCGAATTTGGCTGCGCCGGTACCATCGTCAAGTGGGCGCAATCTGGCAAAACGATCACCTATGTGCTGCTGACCAGCGGTGACAAGGGCAGCCACGATCCCGACTTGCGCCCCGGTCGACTGGCCGCTCTGCGCGAAGAAGAGCAGCGGGCCGCCGCGCAAGAACTGGGCGTCGAACAGGTGATCTTTTTGCGCTATCCCGATGGTTTGTTAGAGAACACCCTCGAACTGCGCCGCCGGTTGTCCAGCATCATCCGCCAGCACAGGCCGCACATCGTGCTGACCATCGACCCGTGGCGGCCCTACCAACTCCATCCCGACCACCGCGCCGCAGGCCAGGCCGCATTGGACGCTATCTATGCTGCCCGCGAGTGGTACGTTTTTCCCGAACAACTGGTGGGCGAGGTAGAGCCTTGGCGCGTCAAGGAAGCGTATTTGTTTTGGACCAATAACGCCGATTACTGGGAAGACATTACCCAATGCATCGACACCCGCTTCTCCGCGCTAGCACGACACGCCAGCCAAGTGGGTCTGAATATGGACAAACTGACCGAGCGAATTCGCAACCGGACTCGTGAAGCGGGCAAAGAGGCCGGGTACGAGTATGCCGAAGGGTTCAAGCGTTTCCAATTTCGATGAACCAACCCACACTTGGCAGCCAATTGTACCGGAATCGGCGTGAACTGCAAGTAAGGCTTTTCCAGTTTTCGAGTCCTCCCAAAATTTACTGAGAAAAAGCTCGTAAATTGCACGCGAGTTCCAAGATAACCGCAAGCTCGAGGAATTCCGTCACAATTTACCTCTTCAAGGTGTTGTTGACTGCATCACAAAATCTGTTTGGGAGATTTATTTCTCTAGAATTCCCTAACACCCTGCTTTGACCAGCCCCCGATATGTGTTATCATAGACACCATCTCTTGAAAAACGGAGGTCGCCTTGAACACACAGACCTTGATGGCCATTTTTGCACATCCCGATGACGAAGCCTTTGGCACCGGAGGCATACTGACAAAGTATGCGGCCCAAGGGTACGACGTTCACCTGGTCACCGCTACGCGTGGCGAAGCGGGACAAGTGGCCGAATCGAACATGTCCACCATTGCCAACTTGCCCTATGTGAGAGAGCAGGAACTATGCTGTGCGTGTGAAACCTATGGCATCCACCCACCACACTTTTTGGATTACGTAGACGGTCAACTGCCCATCGTCCACCAGGGGCAGGCCGTGGGCAAGCTGGTGCGCATCATCCGCGAAATCAAACCTCAGGTCGTGGTCACCTTTGGGCCCGACGGCATCTATGGCCACTATGACCACATCGCCATCCACCGCTGGGCCACCATCGCCGTGAACTTGGCCGTCGATCACGATTGCTTTCCCGATCAATTGTCCGGGGTTTGCCAGCCGCACCAGGTGAGCAAGGTCTATTTTCGCACCCTGCCCAAAGAGCAGTTGGCGACCATGTCTGAAGGAGATGAGCCAGCAGCGGTGATGATGGACGGCGTGCCCTTTTACTTTGCCGGGCGGCCGAGCCACGAGATCACGACCGTCATCGACGTGAGCGATTATGCCGAGGCCAAACTGAACGGCATCCGCTGTCACGCTACCCAAGTCGCTCCCGACAGCCCCTTTTTCGAGACGCCTGACGAAATGATGCAACAGCCCTGGTTCCAGACTGAGCACTTTGTCTTGGCCCATTCAACCGTCGGTTGGCCCGAGGTTGTTGAAACCGATCTGTTCGCCAGGCTGAAATAACAACGAGGTCTACATGCCAACAACGAGCGCCATTGTCGAAAATCAACCGGCTGCTATGCCAGCCGAAACCGAGCAATTCCAAACCGGTCCCGTGCTAACCATTAGCGCCGGGCACGCAGTTCACGATTCTTATTCCGCTTTTCTGCCGTCTCTCTTGCCGGTCTTTATCGAGAACTTGAGCCTTTCCAATACCCAAGCCGGGTTACTGTCGGTCTTTATGCAAGGGCCGTCGCTGCTTCAGCCCTTTATCGGTCATCTAGCCGACCGTATCAGCCTGCGCGCCTTGTTCATCCTGGCCCCGGCAGTGACCGCCGTGATGATGAGCCTCTTGGGCCTAGCGCCCGCCTATGGTTTTCTCGCCATGCTCTTGGTGGTCGTCGGCATAAGCTCGGCCAGCCTGCATGCCGTGGGGCCGGTGGTCGCCGGAAATCTATCGGGAAAGAACCTGGGCCGGGGCATGGGTTTTTGGATGGTCGGCGGCGAGTTGGGCCGCACTTTGGGGCCGCTCGTGGTCGTTAGCGCCATCCAGTTGCTGACTTTGAAAGGCACGCCCTGGTTGATGATTGGGGGCATTTTGACGTCATTTTTGTTATCCGTCCAACTCAGGGGAGTGTCTGGCCGTCCGTTGAACGCCGGACAGGGACTTTCCTGGCAGGATGCACTGCGAACGATGGCACCGCTCTTGCTCCCCTTGAGTGGTATTCTCATCGTGCGTGGTTTCATGATGTCGGCCCTGACAACCTATCTGCCCACCTTTATGAAGGAAGGGGGCGCTGATCTTTGGCTCGCTGGCGCGGCTCTTTCGGTTCTGGAGGGTGCGGGAGTGGTGGGGGCGCTGTTGGGCGGCTCTATCAGCGACCGGTTGGGCCGTCGATTGGTCATTTTTATTTCTCTAGCAGTGACGCCGCTCCTCATGTTTGCATTCCTGGCAGTAAATGGCTGGCTGCAGTTTCTGTTCTTGCTGTTGATGGGTTTCACATCTTTATCCGTCACCCCGGTCATCATGGCGATGGTGCAAGAGAGCTTTCCCAAGAACCGGGCGTTGGCCAACGGCGTCTATATGGCCTTGGGGTTTGCCATCCGCTCTGGGATGATCGTGGCGTGGGGCGCTCTGGGAGATTGGCTGGGGCTGCGTTGGGCCTTTATGGCTAGCGCCATCGCCCCGTTTCTGGGGCTGCCTCTCGTCATTCTGCTGCCCAAGCGTTCGAACTAGCCCACTTTTGATCGACACACTTCCACATTTGCTCAACTGTGCCACCGGCCGCAGACTTGCGCGGGATGGTTTAGCAGGGTAGAATTAGTAAGCGGTTTAGGCGGCCTCCGCCCGTTAACCGCCTCTTGAGCCAAAATGGTGGGTAGAAACCCCACCCTACAATAACACATACACCGTAGCAACAAACAAAAAATAACAAGGAGAGTCAAATGGCAAATATTCTTTGTATTGGCGCGGGTTACGTTGGTGGACCAACGATGGCCGTCATCGCCAAAAATTGTCCCCAACACCGGGTCGTGGTCGTCGACATCAACGAGGCAAAGATCGCGGCGTGGCAATCAGACCAGCTTCCGATCTATGAACCTGGTTTGAAAGAGGTCGTGCTCGCCGCCCTCAACAGGAACCTATTCTTTTCCACCGAGGTTGATCGTCACATTGCCAAAGCTGACATCATTTTCGTCAGCGTGAACACCCCGACCAAAACTTTTGGTCACGGGGCTGGCAAAGCAGCAGACTTGCAGTATTGGGAAAAGACGGCACGCCAGATCCTGGAAAACTCAACGTCGCCCAAGATCGTGATCGAAAAGAGCACCCTGCCCGTGCGCACCGCCCACGCGATGGAGCGGATTCTGGATTCCAACGCCAAGGGAATCCATTTCGACATCCTTTCCAACCCCGAATTTTTGGCCGAGGGTTCCGCCATTCGCGATTTGGAAGAGCCGGACCGGGTGCTGATCGGCGGACGGGAGACCCCATCTGGTCAAAAGGCTATCCAGACCATCGTGGACATCTATGCCGAGTGGGTTCCCTTGGCGCGCATCGTCACCACCAATCTGTGGTCCAGCGAACTGTCCAAGCTGGTCGCCAACGCTTTCCTGGCACAACGTATCTCTTCTATCAACGCCATTTCGAATCTCTGCGAGCAGACCGAGGCGGATATCGCAGAGGTCGCCTATGCCGTTGGTATGGACAGCCGCATTGGCCCCCACTTTTTGCGGGCCAGCGTGGGCTTTGGCGGCTCTTGCTTTAAAAAGGACATTTTGAATCTGGTCTACTTGTGCGAGCATTATGGGCTGTACGAAGTGGCCGCCTATTGGGAACAAGTCGTCACAATGAACGAGTACCAGCAGACGAACTTTGTGCTCAAGATGGTGGATGCCATGTTCAATACCGTTGCCGACAAGCGCATCGCGCTCTTTGGCGCTGCGTTCAAGGCCAACACCAGCGACACCCGCGAATCGCCCGCCCTGGCCGTCTGCCAGACGCTATTGGCAGAGCGGGCCAATGTGGTCATGAGTGACCCCTACGCGCTGGACAATGCCCGCGCCGATCTGGGTGAGGCCGCCGAACGGGTGATTTTTGAGCCAGATCCCTACGCCGCTGCCGAGGGAGCCCACGCCATCGCCATCCTCACCGAGTGGTCTCAATATACCGAGTTAGATTATGAGGCCATTTTCGATTCGATGGTCAAGCCCGCCTTTGTCTTTGATGGCCGCAATATTTTGGATCACCAAAAACTTTACGAGATCGGTTTCAACGTTTACGCTGTGGGCAAACCGCCGCTCACCAATTTTGTGAATTGAATCCGTTAAATCCTGCATATCCGTGTTAGGGGGAAATTTATGTCAGACGTTGCCAGCGGCATACTGAAACGCACAAAAAAGGGTGCATTTTTGTTCGACCCGGCGCAGGCGTTCCGGCCCCAGTCGGACCAAGTGTCGATACCGGCCCAATTTGTACAGGAATATAATCTTGTTGTGGGTGCGACCGTCACTGGCCCCGTGCAAAAGGGGAAAAGAGGACTTGAAATGGTCGCGGTAGAATCGGTCTGCGGCCTAAAGCCGGAGGCATTCCGCGAGCGCACGCCATACACAAACCTGGTCGCCATAGACCCGTGCGAACGGTTCCGTCTGGCCGCCGCAGGTGATAAAAGCATGCGCGTCGTGGACCTTGTGGCACCCATCGGTAAGGGGACGCGAGGCCTGATCGTCTCGCCGCCCAAGGCTGGCAAGACCATGCTGCTAGAAAAGATGGCCCAAGGCATCCGCGCCGACGATCCGGACACACGCGTCGTCATCCTGTTGATCAGCGAGCGACCTGAAGAGGTGACGCACTTTCGCCGCACCGTGGATGCCGAGGTCTTTGCCAGCTCCAACGATCAGAGCGTGCGGGAACACGTCGAGTTATCCGAACTGATGCTGGCGCACATTCGCGTCGAGCTTGAGTGTGGCCGCGACGTGGTGGTGTTGGTGGACAGCCTCACACGCATGGCGCGGACTTTTAATCTCAAAGGTTCGGGACGAGGCCGAGGGCGCAGTCTCTCCGGCGGCATGGAGGCTGGCGCGCTGGAGATTCCGCGCCGATTCTTTGGACTGGCGCGCAACGTCGAAGATGGCGGCTCGGTGACTATCCTAGCCACCGCCCTGATCGATACGGGTTCGCGGATGGATCAATTGATCTTTGAAGAGTTCAAGGGTACCGGCAACAGCGAGATCGTTCTCGACCGTTCGCTGGCCCAATCGCGCATATTCCCCGCCGTTGATATATCGGCCAGCGGAACGCGCAAAGACGCCCTGCTCTACGGTCCAGACGATGGCCCGCGAATCGACACCCTTCGACGCGGGTGGGCGGAGCGCGGGCCCAAGAATGCACTGCTCTCGCTGTTAAAGCTTTTGGACAGATACCCCACCAACGAGGAATTGCTACAGAGTACGCCCGTGGGGATGGATTACTGAGATCGTCAAGACCTGCCAGGTTTTCATAGAGCTTTTGTAAATCAGATTTAACCTGATTAGCATGTGTGTTCGTTCAAAAGTGTCTCGTAAAATCTGGCAGGTCTGATTTAGTGGAGGCCAGCACTGTTGACAGGAGACAAAAGTATATCGCGTGTGATCACCTTGGACGCGGGCATGGCGATGGTCGTCACCGATCTGCACGGTGATTGGGATGCCTATTGCCATTATCGCGATCTTTTTCTGACAATGGAGGCCAGGGGCCAAGTTGATTATCTTATTTTCACTGGCGATCTGATCCACCACGAAGACCCGTCGATTGACCGCTCGTTGGACATTGTGCTGGACGTGTTGGCGTTGCAAGAGACGCTGGGTGAACGGCTCATCTATCTACTCGGCAACCACGAATTGCCCCACATCTATGGCATCATGCTGCAAAAAGGAGACCGTCTCTATACACCCTCCTTTGAAGCAGCGATGGGAGAGCATCGGGCGGCGATCCGGTCTCTTTTCGAGAGCCTCCCTTTTTACGTGCGCACGCGAGCGGGGGTATCGGTCTGTCACGCCGGGGCTGCCGCCGAGATGAGCGTTCCCGCTGCGGCGGCAAAAGTGTTCGCCTATTCCCACCGCCACGTGCTGGACGAGGTGCGAACGCTACTGCCTACCGACCAGCGCGCTTCGCTGCGAGCAGGGTTTGCCAAGTTGCTCCATGAATCTTATGATGATTTGGCCCATCGCTATCTGGCGATATCTGGCCCGGACGATCCACGCTACGACGATTTGCTCATCGGCTCCGTCATATCGAGTACGCACGTCGATTTCGAGTTGCTCTGGGCAGCCATCATCACCCGCAACGAACATCAGTACGAGGAGCCGGATTACGCGATCTTTCTCGACGCGCTGCTCCGCGAGCTTTCGTCGTTTCGTTCGAATGACTTTGAGTATACGTTTCACCAACAAGAATTGCTGGTGACGGGTCACATCGCTTGCCAGGACGGTTACACAATAGTGGCCGACCGCCAGCTTCGGCTGGCCAGCGGTAGTCATGCCCACCCCCGGCAGTCGGCGCGCTATCTGTTGTTCGACGTGGAAAAACCCATACGACAGATGGATGAACTGTTGCGCGGTTTATTGCCCTGAATGCCATTTCTTCTTTGCCCCGGACAACAATCTGCGTTTTAACAAGGTGTACATGATGAAAACAATCCTGTTCAATTTTGAACCAGGCGTGATACCCGATATGGAACTGGACCGAGTTCGGGCCGCCGCTCCCGACATGCGGCTGCGGGTCACCCGCGACCAGAACGAGATCAAAGACTTGCTGGACGAGATCGAGATCGTGGCCGGAGGCTTTCCGCGCGGCTTGCTGACCCAAGCCCCCAGTCTGCGTTGGGTCCAACTGTGGAGTGCGGGTGTCGACTGGCTGTTGCGCTACCCAGAGGTCGCCGAGTCGGACTTTGTGCTGACCAACGCCTCCGGCGTGCACGCGATCGGCCTTAGCGAGCACATTTTTGCGTTTCTGCTGGCCTTTGGGCGCGGGTTCCACCACGCCCTGCGCGCCCAAGTCCGCCGCGAGTGGTTTTCGTACAAGCAGCAAACGGGGATCTTTGAGCTGGTGGGCAAGACGATGGTGCTGGTGGGCGTCGGCGCGATCGGCGAGCGGACGGCAGAGCTGGCGACTGCGCTGGGGATGCGCGTGCTGGGCGTGCGGCGCGACCCGACGGTCGGCGTGCCGGGTGTGGAGGCGATGTACGGCCCCGACCAACTGCTCGACCTGCTGCCGGAGGCGGATTTCGTCGTGCTAATCGTTCCCCTCACCCACAAGACTCGGGGAATGATCGGCGAGCGAGAACTGCGCGCTATGAAACCGACGGCCCACGTCATCAACGTCGGGCGCGGGGGTCTCATCCATGAGGACGTGCTGATCCGGGCGCTGCAAGAGGGTTGGATCGCCGGGGCGGGCCTGGACGTTTTTGAGACCGAGCCGCTGCCCGAGGGCTCGCCGCTATGGGGAATGGACAACGTCATCATCACCGGCCATTACGGCGGCGCCAACGAGCACTATACTGAGCGCGCGATGGAGATATTCCTGGACAACTTGCAGCGCTATCGGTCTGGCGAGCCGATGCGCAACGTGGTAGACAAGAGGATAGGTTACTGAAGGAAATACAATTGATTCTTTGCACCGAATCAAGGCAACCGTAGGTTGCACCAAATTAAGGCAACCGTAGGTTGCACCGAATTAAGGCAACCGTAGGTTGCACCGAATGTATCGAGATTCGTGAAAATTCGTGCAATTCGTGGCAAAAAAGTATCGGTATCAAAAGAACACAGGAGGTAAAAAATGAAATTCCGCAAATTCGGAAAACTGGACTGGCAAGTATCTGCGTTGGGGTTTGGGTGTATGCGCATGCCCATCAAGGACGACGATAGCTCGAAAATCGACGAGCCTGAAGCGGCCAAGATGATCCGGTACGCAATTGATCACGGCGTCAACTATATCGACACGGCGTACCCGTACCACGGAGGAAACAGCGAACTGTTCGTCGGGCGGGCGCTTCAGGATGGGTACCGGGACAAGGTCAAGCTGGCGACCAAGCTGCCGTGTTGGGACGTCAAAGTTGCCGAGGATTTTGACAGGCTCCTCAACGAGCAGCTAGAAAAGCTACAGACCGAGCATATCGATTTTTATCTGCTCCATGCGTTGAATGAAAAGAATTGGCACAACGTGCGCGACCTCGACGTGCTCAAGTGGGCCGAGGGTGCTATCGCCGATGGACGGATCGGCCACATCGGTTTCTCGTTCCACGACAAGCACGAGGTTTTCGTCGAGATCGTTGATGCGTATGACAGTTGGACGTTCTGCCAGATTCAATACAACTATATGGACATTGAGAACCAGGCCGGTACCAAGGGTTTGCAACACGCGGCCTCCAAGGGATTAGCGGTCGTCATCATGGAGCCGATCCTGGGCGGCAGGCTGGTGAACCCGCCGCAGCCAATCCAGGAAATTTGGGATACCGCAGCGACAAAGCGTGCGCCAGCCGATTGGGCGTTGCAATGGTTGTGGAACCGGCCAGAGGTAGCGGTCGTGCTTAGCGGTATGAGCACGATGCAGCACGTCGAGGAAAACGTGGTCAGTGGCGGTGTGTCGGGGATCGGCACGCTGACCGAGGATGATCTGACGCTCGTTGATCGGGTACGGACAAAGTACGAGGAGTTGTGCCCTATCCCTTGTACAAAATGCGAATATTGCCTGCCGTGCCCGAGCGGCGTCAACATCCCGCGCAGCTTTGAATTTTACAACCATGGCGTGATGTATGACAAGCCCGACTACGCTCGCACGGGGTACAACCAGTGGTTCCCCGAGCCCGAACGAGCCGACAAGTGCATCCAGTGCCGCGAGTGCGAGGAAAAGTGCCCGCAGGATATTCCGATCAGTGAGTGGATGCCCATCGTGCACCAGGTGCTTGGCGAGGGGCAGCCCTACGACGCGTGCCCCACGCCTTGAGGCAAGTGTACGAGTTCAGAACCATTTTGGGAAGAAACGTACCAAGATTTGGAAGCGAGCACCTTTGGCAAACCGAGCGCCGAATTCCACGATCTCGTGCAATAGCTGCCGCCGGGTGCCAAGGTGTTGGATTTGGGATGTGGCGAGGGGCGAAATGCTCTGTTCCTCGCCGAAAACGGCCTGGACGTGACCGCGGTCGACATTTCGGCGCGTGGCATCGAAAAGCTGAACCACCTGGCCCATGCCCAAGGGCTTGCCATGCAAACGCGAGTTCAGGATATGCGGGACTATGTTTTCGAGGAGCAGTTTGATCTAATCATCTCGCACGGTTGTCTCCATTTTATCGAACGCACGGATTGGGAGTCGTTGTTGGAGCAATTCAAGGCGCACACCAAACCGGGCAGGTACAACGTAGTCGCAGTTTTCTCCGACACCATCAAGCCGCCGGATGATCTGAAAGCGTTTTGCGTCGGGCTTTTCTGCGAGGGCGAATTGTTTAAGCATTACGGGGATTGGATCACACACGTCGAAAAAAGCTATGTCTTGGAGGATCAACATCCAGGTGGGGCCGAGCACCGGCATCCGATCAACAAGGTCGTGGCGCAGAAACCATAACGATGTAAGAGAGGTAGACAATGAGAACTGGGATTTTAGAGCGTATTCATACAAGCTTGTCAGAGAAACGAGTGGGTCTGATAGAGTGGATCAATACAACTCCTTCAGATAAGAAACAAGTCCTGTTGGGCACATCGACCGAGCAGGCGGTACACACTCACCTGAGCGCGATTGATGATTGTATTGATAAAGCCGAGTCAGGAACGTTGGGCCAATGCAAAGTATGCAAGGGCACCATCGAGACCAATCTTTTGGAAGTCGATTATACCGCGCGCGTGTGCATCGAACATCTCTCTGAGGAAGAGGTCGATCATCTGGAGAATCAGCTTACATTGGCCCAGAGCGTGCAAAAGACCTTGTTGCCCCAAGAAATACCGAACGTGCCCGGATTAGAGATCGCGGCATTCAGCCGTCCCGCTCAAATTGTGGGGGGCGACTATTTCGACTTTATCGAGTTTGGGAGTGGATATTACGGTTTGACCATCGCAGACGTGGCCGGTCACGGCGTGTCGGCGAGCCTGCATATGGCAAGCATACACGCCATGCTGCACGCCATCGCGTCGATGAGTGAATCGCCCGCCGAGCTCGTAAGCAAAGTGCACGAACTGTTCGTACACAACATCCGCTTTACGACGTTTGTGACATTTTTTGTCGGCGCTTTTGACCCGGCTGCCAAGACGTTCACCTATTGCAACGCGGGACACAATCCGCCCATCGTTCTGCATCAAGAAGGAAACGGAGCTGGCCCCATAACTTGGCTCAAGCCTACGGGGGCCGCGATTGGTTTGATCGAAGAGACCGAGTTTGGAGAACAGACCATAACGCTGCGGGCCGGTGATCTCGTCGTCATGTACACCGATGGCGTCACAGAAGCCACGAATCCTCAGAATGACGAGTATGGCCGGGAGCGTCTGGCGGCGCTGATCAAAGGAACGCAGGGTGCGCCGCAAAAAGTGGTCCAAGAGATCAAAGAGAGTTTGGAGGTTTTCTGCGAGGGCAAGCCGTTGGAAGACGATACCACAGTTGTGGTCTTGAGGGTCACCTAGCAAACCGAGGAGATTTTTATGACCAAACCCAAAGTTGCCGTGTTGTTCACGCAACCAGAAACAGTTATTCAAGACTATCAACGATTGTTCGAACTGGCAGGAGGCGCGCAAGCCCTTCAGCCTGATGCGACCACGATTCTCAAGGACAATATCACCTGGCATTTTCCGATGCCGGGGGCCAACACCACGCCTTGGCAGCTCGAGGGCACGATCCTGGCCCTGCGCCAGGCCGGTTTCGACGACCTGGTGTGCGTGCAGAACAAGACCGTGGTCACCAACGCCTTCAAGGGCGAGGATCTGAACGGCTACGTGCCGATCTTTCGGCAGCACGATATCCCGGTGCGGTACAACTTTCGCAAAGAGGAGATGACGTGGGTGCCGTACCAACCCAAGGCCGAGATGCTGGCCCTGGATCACATTTACCCCGAGGGCATCCTCATCCCGGATTATTTCTTTGGCAAGAACATTGTCCATCTGCCGACGGTCAAGACGCACATGTACACCACGACGACGGGCGCGATGAAAAACGCCTTTGGGGGATTGCTCAGCAAATATCGGCATTACACCCACACCTGGATCCACGAGACGTTGGTCGACCTGCTGGCGATCCAGAAAGAGATCCACCCCGGCATTTTCGCCACGATGGACGGCACGACCGCCGGAGACGGCGCCGGTCCGCGTATGGTGCAACCAATTGCCAAGAACGTCATCCTGGCATCGAGCGACCAGGTGGCGATCGACGCGGTCGCTGCCCAGATGATGGGCTTTGACCCGCTCGACATCAAGTATATCCGCCTGGCCCACGAGCGCGGGTTGGGCGTGGGCGATCCGCGCGAGATCGAGGTGGTGGGCGACGACGTGTCGGGGGAGAGCTGGGGGTTCAAGGTGGGCTACAATTCTCACAGTTTCCTGGCCTGGCTGGCGTGGTACGGCCCGACAAAGGTATTCCAAAAGCTGGTGCTGCGGACGCCGCTGGTCGTTATCCCCACCTTGATCGGCGAGATCGAGCAGGACTATGTCTACTGGCCGCTGAAATACCGGGGCATCGCCAAACGCTGGCGCGCAGAGACGGCTTGGGGGCAGTTGTTTCAGCGGTATCAGGAACAGGGGCATTTGGTAGATTGACATCGCGGGCGATTTTGCTTGCGCTTTGTTTTGAATAGAGGTAGACTTTTTCGCTGCTGTGGGGATGTGAGACATTTTATGCCAAATCCGACAATTTATCAACAATCAGACTTTCCGGCGACGCTCAAGTGGCAGGCCATCGCTTTTATCAAAACCGAGTGGCCGTTCGTATTCACCGGCGACGACATGTTTCTGACCGAACCGTGTTCACCCGATATGGACCCAGTTCATTTCGTGGTTACCGAGGGAGATTCGTTGATCAGTTACGCGTCGATCTTTCGGCTGAGCTTGAATCATTCAGGTACGAGTTACGAGGTGTATGGTTTTGGAAACATGTTTACCTTTCCTCCATACCGGAAGCAAGGGTACGGCAGGCAAGTTTTGGAACTGGCGACGGATTTCATCAAGCGCAATGACGTGGATGTCGCCATCTTGTTCAGCGAACCGCAAGTCGAGATGATTTACGCGGCTTGTGGTTGGGAGCCTGCCCCTGCGCCAACCCGAATAGGCATACCGAACGATTACGAGGTGCTTGAGGGCGTAAAAAAGATGATATTGTACGTCTCCGAAAAGGGACAGCAAGGCAAACTGGATTTTGAGAACCAGCCCTTGTACGTTGAATGGCCTTGGTAGCTCGACAGTGTCACATTTCCCAAGCGTGGAGTGGAGCATTCCCAAATGCGGTGCATTCAGAAATGCAAAGCGGTTCTCCCAAGATCCACTCGTTGGAGGGATACATTATGGGAATTGAGTTGTTGAACGGTTACGCTATTCCTTGCGTCATTGTTGCCACTTTTCTTGTTGGAATGACTGTCATCGCTTCCCGGTTCTTAAAGAGAATCATTCGTGCGTATCTGGGTGATGAAGGCGTAGATTTACCTGCTACCGTGTCTTTTCTTCTGATAGTGGTTATGATAGTTTTCTGTGCGATTAGCTCGTGGGCTGCTTTCCTCGCACCCGATTAGCTGTTGTGGGCGTACGATGTCTATTGCAAGTTGGACAGCAATCGGCTAGAGAAAAGGACGGGATATTGACAAAAGTTACCAAGTGGATACAGAGATTTATAAAGCCTCCGTTTATCATTACGGCAAGTCTTGTGATATTGAGTGGGTTGACCTATTGCTTGCCACCACGCTACATTTTCTTTGCTTTGGAGCGAAGGTTTTTGTCGTTTGCCCAGATAACGCTTGGGCTTGCAAGTCTCTGGATGGGTGCGATTACCTTTCTTCCACTGGTTCTTGCTTTTCTGGTAGTGATTTCTTTTGGCTGCGCTATGGGTTTGCTTGTTCAAGTGCTCTGGGCTGAAGGGGGGATAGGTAGATTGGTTCTACTTGTCGGAGTGATCGCGAATTCGCTGCTAGGGGCGTGTGGGGCTGCCATAAGTGGAACGTATGTGGAGCCACCATACACTGCTTGTGAAAACTTTATTACCGAAAAGCGATGGATTAGCATTGAAGTCTACACCGAACGGGCTTGGCCCAAAGGCGAGCACTTTTTCATACTGATAACGAGAGATGGGGGAAATACCTGGCAACAGGCACTCTACTACCGGAGAGATGACCCACAATTTGACAATGATACCCTGTGCAGCAACACAGAAGGACTTGATGAGCAATTATATTGGGTGTGGATTGACGGTCAGGCTGCCATCACTCAAGACGGTGGCGAAACGTGGCACACTTTGGAGAAGTCAGGCTTGCCAATGCCTTGAGAAGCAGGTGACCTTGCCTCACTCCTCAAATTTCAGTTTGTTATGTCAAAATCACGTCGAGTAATAGATAGGTTTAAGAAAATGATAAACGAATCCACATTTCCACACATCACCACAAAACTACATGTTCCGACAACGCGGTCCGACCTGCTCAACCGTCCGCGCCTCAACCAACAGCTCGATCGCTGCGTGGAGCACAAACTGATGCTGGTCTCGGCGCCGACCGGTTTCGGCAAGACCACCCTGCTCAGCGAGTGGAGCCAGCAGAGCGAGTGCCCGGTCGCCTGGGTTTCGCTGGACGACACCGACAACGACCCGATGCACTTTTGGTCATACGTGGTAGCCGCCCTGGACAAGCTGGACGACAGCGTCGGGGAGAACGTGCTGCCCCTCATCCACTCGTCGCGCCCGTCGCCAGTCGAGTACACGATCCCCACGCTCATCAACACGGTCACGAGCATTCCGGCTCATTTCACCCTGGTGCTGGACGATTACCACTGCATCGAGTCGGAGACGATCCACGAGGCGCTGGCCTATCTGCTCGAATACCTGCCGTCCAACATGCACGTGATCCTGCTCAGCCGGACTGAGCCGCCACTGCCGTTAGCACAATGGCGCGCCCGCGGACAGTTGATGGAACTGCGGGTGCCCGACCTGCGCTTTTTGATGGATGAGACGGCGCACCTGTTCAATCAGACGATGGGATTGGACCTGCTGCCGAGAGACGTGGCAACCCTTCAGGAGCGGACCGAGGGGTGGGCGGCGGGCTTGCAGTTGGCGGCCTTGACGGTCCAGGATCAGTCGGGTGTCGGCTCCTTGCAAGACTTTTCCGGGGATCACCAGTACATCGCGGGCTATTTGGCCTCAGAGGTGTTGCAACGACAGCCCGAGCCGGTCCGCGACTTTTTGTTGCAGACGTCCGTCTTGAAAGTCCTCAAAGGCTCATTGTGCGACGCGGTCACGGGAGGGACGGACAGCGCGGTGATCCTGGAACAACTGCACCAGGCCAACCTGTTCATCGCCGCCCTCGACCGCAAGGGCCACTATCGCTACCACCAAATGTTTGCCGACTTTTTGCGCGACCAATTGGAGCGCGATCCGTCCTTCGACCCGTCAGTGCTGCACCTGCGAGCGGCGGACTGGTACGAGAGGCACGGCGGCCTCAACCAGGCCATCGACCACACGCTGGCCGCCGGTCACGTCGACGAGGCCGTTCACCTCATCGAAAAGACGGCCCGCCAACACGTGATGCGGGGCGAGTTTGCGACGCTCTTGGGATGGTTCCGAACGCTGCCGGACCACGCCATTCACGAACGTCCCGAGTTTTGTCTGCTTTACGCCTGGGTGCTGACCAACTCGGGCCAACAGGACGCGGCATCTGCAATGTTGGATCAACTCGACGCGCACCTGCACGACAGCGACGAGGCGAACACCCTGCTGGGCGAAGCGGCCAACGTGCGGGCGCGCATCGCGGTGTTCCGGGGGGATACGGCGCAAAATATTCATTATTCGAAAAAATCCCTGGACTTGTTACCCGCCGATCACCTGATGCGGGGCGATGTGTTCCTGGACCTGGCCTTTGCCCACAACGACGTCCAGGATTTCGAGGCTGCCGAACCGGCTTTTATCAAGGCGATCGAGTTGAGCCAGCCCGCGGGGAATCTCCGCACGGCGTTGATGGCGACCTATTATCTGTCGGACACGTACGTGAATCGCGGACTGTTCCGGCAGGCGGTCCAACGTTGGCAGCAGGGGGTGGCGTGGTGCAAGCAAGCCGACCCGCCCTCGGCCTCGGCCTGTTGGGCGCACGCCGGGTTTGGCGCGCTCCTGTACGAGTGGAACGATGTGGCATCGGCCGTCGATCACCTGAGAAAGGCCCTCGACTTGGGGCGCAAGAGCGGCGAGATCAAGGTGCTGATGTACGCGCCCGTATCGCTGGCCTCGGCGCTGCAAACCCAAGGACAGCCGGACGAAGCGCTGACGCTCCTGGACGCCGGGGCCGAGGTCGCCCGGCAGACGTCTGTCGAAAGTCTGGCACAAAACATCGATGCCGCCCGGATGGCGGTGTGGCTGCGGCAGGGCGAGTTGGACACAGCGGAAAGGTGGCTCCAACACCGTGGGCTGAGCGTCTGGAGCAATGACCTGCCTCACAGCTATGTCACGATGCTGGCCCGTTTCCACCTGGCTCAGAGCCGGGCGGATCAAGCGTCGTCTACCGATGAGTTGGCCCGTGCCATCGAGTTGCTTGAGACTCTGTATGACGTGGATACGGTGTATGGCTTGACCTATGTCCGGGCGCAACACCTGGCCTTGCTGGCAATGTTATACCTAGCTTTTGACGATGACGATCAAGCCATCGACAAACTAGCCAAGGCCGTGTCGCTCGCCGAACCATTGGGGTTGGTACGGACTTTTGTCGATTACGGGGTGGGCATGGCCTCCTTGCTCCGCGATCTGGCTACCAAGGGGCACGGTCCCAATTACCTGGCCAAGCTTTTGGGCGCTTTTCGGGATGACGCGTCCCCCCAGAGAGAGATCGACAGCCTCCCGCCCGTCATCAGCCAGCCACTGATAGATCCTCTGCGCCGGCGAGAGATCGAGGTACTAGAACACATCAATCAGGGATGTTCGAACAAAGAGATCGCCGACGAGATGGTGGTGGCGGTGAGCACCGTCAAGTGGTACCTGCGCAATATCTATGGCAAGCTCCAGGTGAACCGGCGCACCCAGGCCGTGGCTAGGGCTAGAGAGCTAAATTTGCTCTAACACCCCCACCAGGGCTGTTCGGTTCCAGTTTCCCAATGCTCTCAGCCCCCGTCTCGGGGGCTGTTTTGGGTAAGAACCTTTTCCAGAAACAACATGCCGTCGCATGGGCCGCCCCCGGGACGAGGGCTTGAGCGTTCCGTGTGGGAATTGGACAGCCCTGAGCACCGTGCAATCCCCCTCCTTTTTGTCCCTCCTTTTACCCTCCTTTTGGACGGTGACCTGGTCCTCTGAATGGTCTATAATGCGTGCATAGGTCGGGGCAATCACGACCTCGTTTAGAAGGAGAGCACGCAATGAATACTTTTCAGACCAACACAATAGGACAAACACTCAGCTATTCGGACAACCGGCTCCGCGCGAATTCCATGGCGGCACAGTTGTACCATACAGCCCACAAGTGGGGCCGTATGCGCCGAGTCCGGTCAATGTTGACGGGGAAATCTCACCGCCTCTTCAACCTGGAGACCATCCAGACTGCTTGCAACGTGCGCGGACGCCACTATGCCGGAGTGCGGACTGTGTCCATCGGTCAGATCCGTGGCAGCGAGGGACGCTCTGAGGATTTCGACGTGAACTTTTCGCCACTTCAAACGCACACACGGAATCGATGGCTGCGCATCGCCGTGGCGCGACAGGCGGGGGAAGAGATGCCGCCCGTCAAGCTGATCCGGATCGGCGACGTCTATTTTGTGCGGGACGGACACCATCGCATCTCGGTGGCGCGGGCGCTAGGGCAAAAAGAGATCGAGGCCGAGGTGATGGTCTGGCAAATCGCCGGGCCGCCTCCCTGGAAGCCGCAGGCGCAGTCCTGTGCTTGGGTGAACCCGCCTGTGGGTCAGGTGGCGTGCTAAGCTAGAGCGAGAAAAATAAGGAGATAGTGATGCAATATCGACCATTTGGCAAGTTGGATTTTCAGGTTTCGGCGCTCGGGTTTGGCGCGATGCGGCTTCCCACCAAAAATGGGAATGCCGGCGACATCGACGAGGCCGAGGCGACCCGTATGCTCCGCCAGGCCATCAATCAAGGTGTCAATTATGTCGACACGGCGTACCCTTATCACGAGGGGAACAGCGAGGCGTTCGTGGGGCGGGCGCTCCAAGACGGGTACCGGGAAAAGGTCCAACTGGCGACCAAGATGCCCAGTTGGGAAATTCAGACCGCCGACGACTTTGACAGGTATCTGAACGAGCAACTGGATCGGCTGCAACTCGATTGTGTCGATTTTTACCTGTTGCATGCCCTAAACAAGGATTGGTGGCACAAACTACGCGATTTGGGCGTGCTCGACTGGGCTGAGCGGACCATCGCCGAGGGGCGCTTTCGCCACCTGGCATTCTCTTTTCACGGCGATTACGAGACTTTTGAGGAAATCGTCGACGCATACGACAAGTGGGCGTTCTGTCAGATTCAGTACAACTATATCGACGTGGAGAACCAGGCGGGCGTCAAGGGTCTCAAGTACGCGGCGTCGAAAGGTCTAGCGGTCGTGATCATGGAACCGTTGCTGGGCGGCAAGCTGGTCGCCCCGCCGCAGCCGATCCAGGCAATCTGGGACACGGCGACGACCCAGCGCACGCCGGTCGAGTGGGCGCTACAATGGTTGTGGGACCAGCCCGAGGTCTCGATGGTCCTCAGTGGGATGAGCACGATGGCGCACGTGGAGGAAAACGTCGCCATCGCTGCCAGATCGGGTGTCGGTACGCTGACGGCGGACGAGGGGCGGCTCTTTGACCAAGTGCGGGCCAAATACCCGGAACTCTCGCCCATTCCGTGTACGAAATGTGGGTATTGTCAGTGCCCGCAGGGTGTGGACATACCGGGAAATTTTGGCAGCTACAACGACGGCATCATGTACGACAAGCCCGACGCCTCGCGCGGGCATTACGGGTGGTTGGAATATGCCTACGCCGAGCAGGGTATCTATGATCACGATATGCGGGCCGCTATGTGCGTGCAATGCGGCGAGTGCGAGACCAAATGCCCGCAGTCGATTCCGATCAGTGAGTGGATGCCGGTCATCCACTCGGTGTTGGGGGAGGGGCAGCCGTTTGTGACGAGTTTGTAGGGGGTCTGTTTTATCCATATCCGCCGGTCGCTAAACCGCCCGGCTCAAAGCGTCGGATGCAGCATCCGCACCCTGCTCCGCAGGCTTATCTGCCGTTGGAGGAGGGGACAGCTATTGTATTGGGGATGGTCTAAGAAATAAAAACGAGGCGTTGTACTAGTTGAACCTTTTCTTCTTTCCTTTGATAGGAAAGAAGAGTACAATTGTGTTTGTGATGCTTTTGATTTATAAACAATGGAGGCAAACCGTGTCTAGTTACGAAACCGAAAAGCCAGCAATTCAAAAAGCAATTTTGGACTATTACCACGAGGGTCACGCCAAATGTGACTATAAATTCTACGAGAACATCTTGCACCCCGAGTGGAAGTTTTTCATGTTGGACCAGGGGCAGTTAAAGGTTGTGGACCGGGACGAATATTATTCTTGGTACAACCCCGAGAACATTGACCCAGAACTGGTATGGGAGACAGAGTTCCACAGCGTTGACGTGATGGGAAACGTCGCCGCCGTCAAAATCAAGTTGGAATGCCAAAAGGTAAAGTATACAGACTTTTTCAACATGATGAAACTCGACGGGCAATGGTGGATCATGCACAAGATATCGCACGGCGTGCGCAAAGACGAGTAAATTTCACTTTGCTCGTGGCCCCGTCCTCGGGACGACGTCTCCGAGGTGGGGATACGAGCGTTTATGCTTTCCTATAACACAAGTAAAGGCATTGTTCAGAAACAACGTCGCATTTTTCAAGCATTTTTACTTGGGAAGCGAGTCGGAAAGTAAAATTATTTTTGAACGACCCTAAAGGAGTTGCAATTGACTGCCCAAGCTTTACCCTACATCTTGTTGGTTGGTTTTCTTTTTGGTTCCACCCTCGTCGCCTCACGTTTCGGCATCGGGCAGTTCCATCCCTTTACCTACCTGGGACTGCGCGCCGTGCTGGCGAGCCTGGGGTATGGGGTCATCTACATCGTCAGCCGTCGACGTAGACCGTGGCCCAAGGACCCAAGTCTGTGGCGTCACGCGACGTTGCTCGGAATCTTGGGGACCGCGTTGCCAATGGCCTGCTTTCTCTATTCCCTGCAATACATGTCGTCTGGGATCGCCGCCATTTTTCTCACCACCGGGCCAGCGATGGCCATTTTTCTGGCCCACTTCTTTTTGGACGACGAGACACTGACGTCACGCAAGGGCATCGGGGTGATGTTGGCCGTGAGTGGGGCACTGTTAATGGCTTTGCGTGGCGAGAGCGGCCTGACGGACGTCGGGCGAGCCAGTCCATTGGGATATGGCCTGATGTTCGTGGCGCTCGCTTTTGGCAATGGAATGAGCATCTATGCCCGCAAGTATATGCGCCAGTTCGATGCGTTCGACGTGGCCAGTATTCGCATGATGGTCACTGCGGTGGCCGTCATGCTCTTTGTCATTCTGTTCGTGGGTATAGATTTGCGCTCGGTCGACGCTCAGGGATATATGGTGCTCGTCTATGCTGCTCTGGTTGGCAATTTTGCGGCCATGTATCTGACCTTTTATAACCTCAAGCGCTTTGGGGTCACTGCTTCGTCAATGACCGACTATGTGACGCCTGTTGTGGCCAGTTTGGGCGGCGTGTTGATCCTGGATGAGCAAATCACGGTCGGTATGATGGTTGGCATTGGGTTGGTCGCCCTGGGGATCATGCTCATCAACTGGCGCAGGCGTGCACCCAAACCCAATGCGGTTTAGGTTTTGCAAGTCTCAACGGGCACGATGTAATCAAAGAGAAACAATCATTGAAAGGAGAGGTACTGGTTCAGTTGGGTGGGATTGCTGGATAGTCAGCCAATTGTGGCTCAAAAAGGGGCTTGTAGCCGAGGTTTCCATACCTCGCAGGGCCTTACGCGCTATGGAAAGCGCGGCTACATCGTAATCCCATTCAACTGAACCAGTGCC
>JAAEPW010000437.1 GCA_024232355.1 Chloroflexota bacterium
TCCACTTTTATCTGTTATTGGGTCAACAACCTGTCAGAATGCGTGATTTTTTCCAAAAATGCTCTGCTCGGGTCTGTATTTGACCAAAACTAGGGCACGAAGCTCTACTTAGACTCACAAATAGGCCACAAATGGAACGTAAAATTTCACTCCGACAGCCTGCTAGGGCAATTGGATGTATCCTTGTATGGGGTGTTTTGCTCCTAGTCCCCGTCTCGGGGACGGCTCAAACGAGACAGTTTCGCCCCTAACACGCCCCCGGGACGGTAGATGGGAGCCTTTCTGGGCTAAATTGAATATAAATGCAATTGCCCTGACTGATCACCCAGGTGAAAAATTGGACACCTGTCCAATCACAAAATACTTTGAATGCCTGATGCAGTTGGGGTATTATTGTTGTATACTGAATTCTACTTAAAGGGCAAACAATCAAAAAGACCCTACAACAATAAATCAGGAGGTAGAAAAAATGAAACTCGGAAAATTGTCGTTCCTCGTCGTGATTTTGCTTGCCTTTGTGGTGAGTGGCTGTGACGGTAACGAGCCGTTTTTCACCCCAACTCCCATCGAACCTCCAACTGCCAGTTATGGGCAGAGATCGAGCGAGACAGAGCGCCATAACCCTATACTCCCTGATATGGGCTGTACCGTCTTTTATGCGTACGACGGCCAAGTCGCGCTCGGAGGAAACAATGAGGACTATAATGATCCATTGACCAAGGTCTGGTTCTTGCCTCCAGAAGAGGAAAAGTATGGGCGGGTATATTTTGGTTACGACAACTTTATGTGGCAAGGTGGTATGAACGATCAGGGGTTGTTTTCCGATGCCCTCATGGTAGATGAACCGGTAAGAGTCCCGCGCGAGGGGAGACCCGTCTACCAAGGCACCCTCGCGGACAAAGCTATGGCAGAGTGCGCGACGGTGGAATGTGTGGTGCAGCTTTTTTCCGACTATAGCACCGTATGGGATACCTGGTACCATCAATTCATGTTTGGCGACGCTGTCGGAGATTCGGTCATCATCAAGCCGCTCACAATGTTGCGCAAGGAAGGCGATTACCAAGTAGCCACGAACTTTTACCAGTCGAGAAGCGGGTCAACTGGTCCCAGGTACAGAACCGCCACAGGGATGCTGGAGAACGCCGACGGTATATCTGTCGATCTCTTCCGCGACATCCTGGATGCGGTGCACGTTGAGGACGGGACTCGTACCCTCTATTCAAACGTATACGACCTGAAACAACGTCTCGTCTATCTCTACTACTTTCACGATTACGACCACGTCGTGATCATTGATCTGGAGGAAGAGTTGGCTCAGGGCCAGCATTCTTACGATCTGTCGGCCTTGTTTCCAGAAAACGAGGTGGCAGAGCGTTGGGCGCAGCCGATCGTAGATTATCTGGAGAAACAGCGGGCGAAAAAGCCAACAGTGGACGTCGACCCAATGGTCTACGAGGCTTATGTGGGACCGTACGAGGTACCCACTGAAATGGACCTGCCTTACACCTTTTTCTCTGTGACGCAGGATGGAGACAAACTATATCTACGAGTCAAGGCAGACAAAGCGTGGTACGAGTTAACCCCCCAGTCCGAAACGAGCTTTTTCCATCTATCCCGTCACGACGATTTTCAAGTCACCTTTGTCCCTGATGAATCGGGGCAGGCCGCCCAATTTCTGTACGAGACGGGCGGGCAGGCATATACGTTCACACGGATGGATACAATACCATCTCTGATCCTCACATCTGCCACGCCAACGGTTGCCCCAACCGAACAGCCGACGCCAACCGCTACTGCGACGCCGGCGCCAACCGCCACTCATACTCCACCAACCGCCACTCCACTTGAGCCAACCAGTACCCCTGCCGAGCCGACTCCTGAGCTGCAGCCAGCCCAGGTTAAGCGCGGCGTCCGTTGGGTCTGGTGGTTCGCGCCGATGTTGGTCGTGGCTGCTTTGGCCGTGTGGTATGCCGTGCGCAAATGGCTATCTAACCACTCGTCACCGCCGACTTGCTAGTGAACGAGACCCAATACAACTCGGTAAAGGGCATCTCGGTGCAGCGACATCGGAATGTGTCAAGCTCAGTGACGGTAATTTCTCTCTTTACCAACCGCCGCCGCGCGATTTCTAGGGGAGTACTCTGTCTGTGGAGGCACAGGCTGACGGAACTGCCGAACTAACCAAGTGGTTCCCAATCCCAGCATAATCAATACTCCTTGAAACACACCCATTTGATTAAACTGAAAATCTATGCTAAACTCATAACTGTTTTCGGCCCCCACTTTCTGCTTTTCACAGGAGGTACTGGCATGAGAAAGCTACGTAGAATGTTGACTGCCGTGATGGTCATAGCCCTGGTAGCTCCACTACCTGGTCGGGCACAGGAGCCTGGAAACAACGATGATTCTGTCCCTCTGCGCGCCGCAGGGCGAGGCACCCCATGGATCAATTTGCAGGATGGCCTGGATTTGCCTGTTGATTATGATGGCCCCACCCGTCTGCTTGAGACTCTGGCCGGAACACAGAATCAACCCTTGACCTTGGCCGCAGTTGATCTGGACAAGGATGGTGTACCAGACCTGGTGAGTGGCTACGCCGGTCCCGGTAGTGGTATCATCGCCCTGCACCGAGGCAACGTGGATGCTATCTACGCCAACAACCCCGAGGCACGAGAACGTCAGGATGCAGGCACCTTCACTGACGCGCCTTTCTTCTCTCAGGCACAAGTCTTTGAGATACCCATATCGCCGGACTTTGTGGGCGTGGGAGATTTCAATGCCGATAGCTACCAGGACGTGATCGCGGCAGCCCGTGGCGGTACGGCATTGTACCTGTTGCCGGGCAATGGGGAAGGAAGCATCGGGGCGGCCCAGGCCATTCAACTGCCCGGCGTGGTGACGGCACTGACCGTGGGCGACGTGAACCGCCGGGATGGTCTGGCGGATGTGATGGTCGGCATAAGCGGATCTATGGGGTCACAGGTGCTCATCTTTGAGGGACCAGAGGGGGCGTCGCGTGTCGAGCCAGAGGTGTTCGACGTACCGGCAAGAGTGAGTGCTTTGGCCATCGGTCAACTAGACGCGCACTATGCCTTTGACCTAGCGATTGGGGCCGGGAGCGAACTCGTCATTGTTCACGGGCGGGATCGCAAACTTGTGCTCGACAGTGCACAGCGCACCGCTGTCGCCCCCGCCGACGTTGACCGATACCCGTTCTCCTTTGCCATCACTTCCCTCGTCATTGGTAATTTTGTCTGGGAAGCAGGCTACCACGAGGAACTCGCCCTTCTGGGTGATGATGGGAGCATTCACCTGTGGGACACGGCAACCGGTGAATCGCTCGTGCATCGTGCCTCGCGCTCCACGCACCTCATCCGCGCCAACGTTTCTAGCCTTCCCACCGACGACCTGGTGGCGATAGATTCGGTTAATCAACAACTGCATATCGTGGTCTCATCTCAAAATGAACATGATTCTGAATCCCAATCTCCAAATCCAACATCAGAAATCTGGTCCGTTGCCCTGGACGTCGCAGACGAGCCGGTGGCCGTACTGCCCATGCGTCTGAACAAGGACGCACTCAGCGACCTGGTGATCCTGAAAAGCGGCGCGAACCCATTGGCGGTCGCTCTCACAGCGCCGACCGCCGTACTCACCGTCGTCTCAGTCTCCGACGATGTGGATATGGGAGACTGCAACCCAGGCAACGGCGTTTGCGAGACCGGCATTTGGGACGCAGGCGTATGTACTCCCACGGGTGGTGGGTGCACGCTGCGTGCGGCGATTGATGAGGCCAACGGCAGCGTTGGCGCGGACGAGATCAACTTTGGCGGAGGCATATCGACCATCCAGCCTGTGGCTGCGCTGCCAGATCTAGAGTACCCGGTCACCATAGATGGCACGATCAATCAATCTATGGTTGAACTGGACGGCAGCAACGCCGGAACCAGCGTTAACGGGTTTAACATCGCAGCCTCGGACAGTGTGGTCCGGGGAATGGTCATCAACCGCTTTAGACATTCCGGCATTCAAAATGGCTTTGGGATCGCCTTGTTTGGCAGCAACAGCATCGTCGAGGGCAACTATCTGGGCACCGACACGACCGGTGCCACGGCATTGGGTAACGAAAACGGCGGCGTGATCTGCGCACAAGGGTCCGCCGGCAACACCATCGGCGGCATGACAGACGCCGCGCGCAACTTGATCTCGGGCAACGGCGGGTACGGCGGCAACGGCGTGCAGATTGGCGAATCTAGCGGCGGCTCTACGAACAACGTCGTCATTGGCAACTATGTCGGCACCGACGTCACCGGCGCTCTGGACCTGGGCAACGATATGGTCGGCGTGATGGTCACCGGCGGTGGGTCCACCAACAACACTGTCGGAGGGACCGAAACGACGAGGCGCAACACGATCTCCGGGAACGACGGCCACGGGGTCACAGTCCAAAACGACGCGACGGGGAACAATGTCCAGGGCAACTATATCGGCACCGACATCACCGGCACTGTTGGCATCCCGAACGGCATTCTCTACACCACCGACGGGGTCGGCGTGCAGATTGTGTTCGCGTCCGATAACACTGTCGGTGGGACCACTGCCGCAGCCCGCAACATCATCGCCGGAAACCATTGGGACGGTGTCGAGGTCTATCGGCCTAACGTTCACGCGGCATCTACCGAGGCCGACATCATAGGTAAGCCCAATCTGGTATTCGAGGTCCAACCCTCATCTCAACGTTCGCCCCTAGTTCCAGTGTCCACATCTCCCCGGGAGAGCGCCAATGTGACAGGGAATCAAATATTGGGCAACTATATCGGCCTGGATGCAAATGGGACCACAGCACTGAACAACTATGGAAGCGGCGTGGTAATCGCCAATGCATCCAACAACGTGGTCGGCGGGACGGCCTCGGGAGCCCGCAACGTCATCGCCGGCAACTTTGGCAACGGAGTTGCCATTATGGCCGCGAGCAGTTTGACGGCGACATCGAACAGCGTGTTGGGCAATTATATCGGTACCGACAACACGGGAACGGTCACCGACCCGGATGGCATACCCTCCACTGCCGATGACCTAGGCAACTGGAACCACGGCGTAGAGATCAACAATGCTGCCAGCAATACCGTCGGGGGCACGGGGAGCGGGGCCGGAAACGTCATCGTCGGCAATCACACTTGTGGCGTCTACATCAGCGATCCTGGTGCCGGACAGAACCAGGTATTGGGCAACACTATCGGCACCGACGCTACCGGCACTCTGGGCCTGGGCAACGATCAAGCTGGCGTATTTCTGCTCGACGCATCAGGAAACACGATCGGTGGGGTCATCGCGTACAATGGCGGCCCCGGAGTCGCTGCCGTGGATATGCAGAGTGGTGAAACTCTCGTGCTGGAAGACATGACAGTCCATGACAACCAAGGTGACGGTATCGGCTTTACGAGCACTTGGGGTTCCGGCCCCACCGTTCCAGGTGTGCGGGTCCAGGGCACGGCCAACGAAATCATCAACAACACGGGGCACGGTATCCACGCTCAATCAGGCGACGTCACCATCACAGGGACAGGCACCGTGATCCAAAACAACGACGGATGGGGCATCCGGGCCATCGACGGTATGGTGGGGATAGGTGATGGCGCGATGAGTGGGGTTGACGGAAACAAGCAGGGCGGCATCATGGGATTGCAGGGTGTCTCGCTGCCGCCCAACTTTGTGGTAGAAAACAACGGCGGTCCGGGCATCGTGGCCGGGGGTGATAGTGACCTGATCCTGGAAAACGTGACGGTCCACAACAACCGGGGCGATGGGATTGGCTTTATCGCCGGCACCTGGAGTTCCGACGGCACAAACGTGGGCGTCCAGATCGAGGGCGCTGCCAACGAGATCGCCAACAACACTGGGCACGGCATTTATGCCCCGATAGGCAACGTCATCATCTCGGGCACAGGCACCGTGATCCAGAACAACGGCGGCTGGGGCATCCGGAGCATCATTGGCGACGTAACGATATATGACGGTGCGATGAGTGAGGTTCGCAAAAATAACCAAGGAGGCATCTTGGGGATGCAGGGCGTCTCGCTGCCATCCAACTTTGTGGTAGAGAACAACGGCGGCCCAGGCATCGTGGCTGGGGGTGAAAGTGACCTGATTCTGGAAAACGTGATGGTCCGCAACAACCAGGGCGATGGGATTGGTTATATCGCCGGCACCTGGAGTTCCGAGGGCGCACATTCGGGCGTTCAGATCGAGGGCACCGCCAACGAGATCGTTGACAACACGGGACACGGCATTTATGCCCCGATAGGCAACGTCACCATCACCGGCACGGGCACCGTGATCCAAGATAACGACGGCTGGGGCATTCGGGCCATCAGCGGCAAGGTATGGATTGGCGACGGCACGATGAGTGGGGTGCGTAGAAACGGGCAGGGTGGCGTGATGGGTATGGAGGGCGTCTCGCTGCCGTCCAATTTTGTGGTGGAGGACAACGGTGGTCCGGGCATCGTTGGCGGGGGTGGTGATAGTCTCACGCTGGAGAACGTCAAGGTTCTCTATAACCAAGGGGATGGTATTGGCATTGTGGATGGCAGCGTCGTCATCGAAGGCGCCGACAGCGAGATCAACTATAACGCCGGTCACGGGATCAGGGCCATCATGGCCGACGTATTTGTCACAGGCGATGGAACCGAGATCGATTACAATGACGGTTGGGGCATCCGAGCCGAAGCGGGAGAGCGGGTAAACATTCTCAACACCTGGATTCGTTACAATGGTCAGGGCGGTCTCTTGGCAGCTGATGCCAGCATCGAGGGGAGCAATCTGACGGTTGCGGGGAATGATGGGGAAGGCATCGCGGCCGTCGCGGCCTCTACCGAGTTCCGCAACGTGCAGGTTTATGGCAATCAGGGATACGGCATCGTGGCTATGGAAAGTGATCTTGGCATATGGGGAGCCGAGGTTTGCCAGAACACACAGGGTGGGGTCCAGTTTACCACGCCGGGCGGCGGCGGGACTGGCCTTTCCACCATCGCCCAGAGCACGATCCTTTCCAATGGTGCCGACGGTATCCGGTTTGAAGGAGGATCGGACGGCCTTGCTGCCAACGAGAGCAGTATCTTGAATAACACGGGGTACGGAGTCAACAATCTGGACGCTGCCATAACGATCGACGCCCGGAACAATTGGTGGGGCAATTCCAACGGGCCGGGCGGAGTCGGCCCCGGCAATGGAGATGAGGTCAGCGACAATGTGGATTATGGAAACTGGAGCACCGACGGGATTGTCCTGGTCAGCTTTGTCGAAACTGACCCACTGATTGCGGGTCAAGGCGTGACGCAAACTGCCTGGGTACGCTTTCGGAATTGGCAGTACCCTACCGACACGGTCACTGTGACCATCACCGACACCCTGGGCTGGCTCCTCGGTGCCGGTACATTCACGGTCACTTTGGAAAATGGCGGCTGCACAATGGTGGCAGACCAACGCCAGCAGCGCCCGAGCGCTACGTCTGCGATCACTCAAGGAAAGGGTGTCGGGGCAACCGCCCTGGTCAGTTTCACCGTTCCAGCAGCCACTCCCTTGGGCGTGACCGACACAGTGACGGTGAGCACCGTCTCTGGGGCCGACCCCGCTGTGATCCATACCGGTTCCTTCCAGATACTTGTAGCTCAGATTGCCGACTTGGCGGTCAACAAGACAGACGATCCGGACCAGGTAATGACCGGGCAAACTGTCACCTACACCCTCGTCATCACCAATAGAGGTCCCGACGATGCCACGGGCGTGACTGTGACAGATACCCTACCGGCTGACCTGGCCTTTGCGTCAGCAGTTGCCGGCCAGGGGAGTTGCACGGAGCAGAACAGTGCCATCACTTGCGATCTAGGAACGATCAACAACGGCGCGCAGGTCACCGTCACCATTGTGGTCACGGCTACTGGGAGTGGCGAGATCGCCAACAGCGCCGACGTGGTCGGCAACGAGTATGACCCTGACCCGTACAACAACACGAGCACCGAGCACACGATGATCGTCGCCCCGACCCCCGTGGTCACTGTCGCCATCGACGGGCCGACCACGGGAGTGCGAGACACCTTTCCCACTTTTGTCGCCACGGCCAGTCCCGTCACAGCCGCGCTGCCAATCACGTACAGTTGGCGGGCGAGTGGTCAATGGTGGAGTGCCGAGACCCACACCGTCCACGGCATCAGTGATACGGTCGATTTGATGTGGAGCGTGACCGGCACGCACGTCATCACGGTGACGGCAATGAACGCGTACGGCACGCCGGTCACCAATACGCACGCCATCACCATCACCGGCAATCAGTCGCCCGTGGCGGACGGAGGGCCGGACCAGAACGTGACAGTCAGTGATACGGTCACCCTAGATGGCAGTGGCAGCTACGATCCCGACGGGCACCTGCCGCTGACCTACGCTTGGGCACAGGCTGATGGTCCTTTGGTCATTTTGAGCAGCGTCAGCATCAGTCAACCATCCTTTACTGCGCCCACCACGCCTACCGTGTTGACCTTTACGCTGATGGTATCCGATGTGCACGACTTGGGCGCCCTGACCCCTGACACCATCATCATCACAGTCGAGACCGAGAAAGAATACGTCTACCTGCCTGTGGTGCTGCGGAACTATGACCCCAGCGTGATCCCACCAACTCGTCGCTACGTCAAACGGTACGGCGACGACGTGGGTGATTGCGACACGCCGGCGACCGCCTGCGGCAGTATCCAGTACGCCATAGACCAGGCCGATGCGGGTGATCTGATTGCCATCGCCGGCTACAGCAATGCCTACGCCTACCCCGGCGACCCCAATGGCGAGCCGCGCTGGACGTACTGGTACACCGAATCACACTCCAAGCCGGACGGGTATTATGGGCCGGACAATGTCTCTCAGGTGGCGTTCATTGACAAGTCGATCACGCTGCGCGGCGGTTACAGCAGCGACTTTGGTACCTGGAACCCGGATACATACAAAACAGTGCTACGGCCTGGCCTCAGTGGTTTTGGCGGACGGGTTGTCCTCGCGGCTCCTGGCGCTAGCCCTACCCTGGAATGGCTCTACATACTGGAGGGTGACGCATCCTACCAGGGCGGCGAGTACCATCCTAGCTATGGGTACTATGGTGTAGGCGGTGGCGTTTACGCGATGGGATTCTTTTATCAGGATGACACGATCACCATTCGCAACTGTACCATCGCCGGGAACGTCGCTTCCTATGGATACCCGGCTGGCTACGGTGGCGGGGTCTATCTGGATTCACGGAACGATGCTACATTGGCCGACAACACCATTTATGGCAATCTGGCCGACGACGCCTATGGATCAGCATTGGGGCAGGGCGGCGGTATTTATATCCGCAACAGCGACAATGTGCTCCTGGAAAACAATACGATCTATAGCAATACGGCTTCTACCAACGGCTATGCCCAGGGAGGAGGTGTGACCCTGTACGCCCTTGCCAATCCCACTGTCCAGGGAAACCGCATTTTTAGCAACACGGGTTCCCAGGCTGGCGGCAAGGGATTGGGCGGTGGTTTGTATATCAGTGAGGTGGAAGGTGGCGTCATCGTCGGCAACATCATCTCTGGCAACTTGGCCAGCGGCGGCACGGATTGGGGAACCGGTGGCGGGATGAGCGTTTATCAGAGTCAAGACATCTTGATAAGCCGGAACGTCATCCACAGCAACGTGGCCGCGCCCGCTTCGGCTACCTCTACAGGCAGCAGCGGCGGCGGTGTGCGTCTCAGCGACGGTAGTCTCAACATTACGCTGGATAACAATGTCATTGTCCACAACCAGTCTCCCTACGGCGGCAGCGGCGTGCTGCTAGGGGTTGGATCAAGTACATACGTCGTATCCACACTGCGGCACAACACAATAGCTGACAACGGTCTATCAACGGTACAGGCAGTGCAGGCAGTCCGCACATCCGAACCCACATACAATATAACAGATGTGAGTGCAGAGGTCTACCAATTGCCAGTACACTTGGATCAGGCAATACCCCAGGATGTCACCCAGGTACCCCAAGAAGCACAAGGGATTATGACGATGGGTTACGTCACGCTGAACGCTGTCAACAACATTATCGCGGGACACACGCGCGGCGTTCACGAATGGTCCACGGGACGTGGTACATTTACTTTCGATTATACCCTGTGGTATGCCAACACCACCGATGCCGACCCGACTGTCACCCGGACCAACGACCGCACCGGCAATCCGGCCTTTATCAACACGGCGGGTAATGACTATCACATCGGCGCAACATCAGCAGCACGGGATACAGGCACGAACACCGGCGTCACCACCGATCTCGACGGCGACCCCCGACCATACGGCGCTGGCTACGACATCGGCGCTGACGAGTACACTGGTGGCCTGCGCGCCCGTTAAGCCCAGGAACGATTAGGCGTTGCTCAGAAACAACGCCGCACTTTTTATCCGATTTCACTTGCGAAATACGTGTCAAAACACAAAGTTACTTTTGAACGACCCATTAGAACGAAAGGAGCAGGCGATGAAAACACAAGGCTTGTGGCTAACTCTTGCAATCGCACTGACAATGCTGATATTGCCGGTAGAAGCGATATCCCCTTCTGCCAGCATCCAGTCGGTGACGACCGCCACTTTTGGCAATGTGATGTTTATCGAAAACGTCGGGCAGTTCCCCTCAGGCGTACGCTTTTATGCCTACGGTTCGGAACCAGTGCTCTGGCTCCATGATGATGGCTTGTGGCTCGAGTGGACCGAAGCAGCAAGCGACGGAATAGACGAAAATATCAAAGCTGTAGATCAAGGGGGAATTTATGCCCCCTATGATGCTTTGCCCAATGTTGCGAGCGCACAGATGCCAGCTTTTGAGCAAGAGACGAGCCACATCTTCAAGGTGCGCTTTGTGGGCGCAAACCCCGCTGCGCAGCCTGAACCGTTTGGACGGCTCGATACCCGCATCCACGCCTATCCCTCCACCGATCCTGCCTCCTGGCACACCGACATCCCCGCGTGGCGCGGTGTTCGTTATCCCAACCTGTACCCCGGCGTAGACCTGGAGATCGTCGGTACAGATGGCCGCTTGACCTGGCAGTTGGTGTGTAAGGCGGATTGTCAATCCGCCCAACAGAACGTATCTCTTCACGTCGAGGGCGCGGATGCCGTGCAGGTCACCGACAACGAGCTACACATCGCCACCAATGCCGGTGAATTCACACTGCTCAAGCCCACGTTCGAACCCACCACTCTTGCCCCCCACCCCACCCCGCCACGCGCGTTCCTTGATAATCCCGGTGGGCTGATTGCTGGCACTTTTCTAGGAGGTAATTCGTATGATGACATTATGGCCCTCGCTGTTGGCGCGGATGGGACCATCTATGTCGCCGGAAACACCCAGAGCACAGACGGCGAATTCACGGATCCATTCTTTGTCGCTGCGTTTGACCCCGACCTGCGGACGCGTCAATTTATCACCTTTATCGGGGGCGAGCGCGACTATGATAGTTTGAACAACCTGGCTTTGGATGCAGCGGGCAATATCTATGTCGTTGGGACGACGCACTCGCGGCAGTTCCCCGTTACGGCGGGCGCGTTCGACACTCTGTTGAATGATGGTCGTGCCGAAAACTGCCCTGTCGGGTGGGGCCATTTGCCCTGCCCCGACGCCTTTGCCGCCAAGCTGAACGCTGCCGGGCAACTCGTCTATGCCACCTACGTAGGCGGCGCGCAGATGATGATACCGGGCCTGGGCAACCGTGGCGGCGACGACTATGGCATAGACATCGCCGCCGACAACCAAGGCAACATGTACGTGGCCGGCAACACCGATTCGGACGATTTCCCCACCACGGCAGGCGCTTTTGATCGTACGTTCTCTTATATGGACATTGGCCTCAACCCTGACGTCTTTGTGGTCAAGATATGGCCTGGCGGCACTGGTTCTGCCGACCTGCGCTATGCCACCTATGTCGGTTCTGGATTCGTCAACAGTGTCCGGGGTATGACCGTGGACGCGAACGGTGTGGTCTATGCGACCGGCAGTGTGGCTGGCGAAGGCGGTTTTGTAATCGAACCCAAGATCGACTTTCCGCGCACAACAAATGCCTACCCACTTACGTCTCAATGCCTCGTCCACCAGTGCAGCGACGTGTTCTTTTTCAAACTCGATCCTACCGGGAATGGATCCGCTGATCTGCTATACGGCACGCTATTTGGCGGCACAGGATACGAATCTTATGAGCGGGATCGCGGTGATGACGTAACCTTGGGAAGCGATGGCACAGTCTACCTCATCGGCACCACAGAAACATCAGATTTCCCCACGACCTCCGGCGCGTTCTTGGAGACTCCGTTCCGTGGTTTTGACAAAGCCGCGTTCATCGCCCGGATGAATCCCGCCGGGAATGGTGCCGCCGACCTGCTTTACGCTACCTATCTGGGGGGAGCCTCCGAGACGTCTGGCGAGGCAATTGCCGTGGACGATAACGGGGAAATCTATGTCACCGGCGAAACCTCCGCCTATAATTTCCCTTTCACGCCCGGCGCCCTGGATTCCACGCTCGACGGCCCTCGTGATGCCTTTGTCACCCACCTCACTCCGCAGGGGCAGGGCAGCGATGACTTGATCTACAGCACCTATCTGGGGGGGATCTCTTCTGATACAGGTTATGGTCTATGCGTGGGCAGTTCGGGGGGTATCTATGTGGGCGGAAGCACATCTTCCTCAGATTTCCCCATCCCTCCCGACGCCTATGATCCAACGTTGAGCGTTGACAGAGATGGTTTTTTAGTAGAGTTACTCACACAAAACACCTCGATTTCCGGGCAAGTTACAGACAGCAATGGGGAAGCGCTTTCGGGCATCGCGGTCAGTACCGGCAGTACGTACAGCACCACCACCGATGCCAATGGCAGCTACACCCTCTCTGACCTGTCACCGGGCACCTACACCGTCACCCTCGGCGGTGGCTATTTCTGGACTCCCGAGCAGCGTATCGTCACCGCACCACCGGATGCCACAGGGCAAGACTTTGGCGGGTACAATCTTGAAAAGAGCGTCGTTGCATCCTCCTCCAACGGGTCGTTGAGCCTAGGAAGCCGCCTTACGTACACGGTGCGCCTCGTCTTTCCTGATGCTGCCTCGTGCAGCTTTTACGACGCCGTTCCCACGTACACGACCTACGTCACCGGCACGCTGGACGCCCCGCCCGGCGTAGTCTATGACTCGAGCGGAGATGCCATTACCGGTTCGCTGGCCTTTACGCCGACCATCCCATTCAGCATCACCTTTGCCGTGCGATCCAACATCGCTGGTACGGTGGGTTTTGCACCCCTCATCACCAACCGCGCGTGTGCATACTCGACCGGCAACACCCTCGCTGAATGCGCATGGTCGAACACAGTGCAATCCTATAGTCATGTCCTGCAAATCTATCTGCCACTGGTACTGCGATCTGCTCGTTAAGTTTGTCTGATTCTGGCAATTGCACGAGTTTGGGATCAAGTGATTTAACAAGTTTTTCCGGTTGCCAAACCATGGCGCTGTGAGTGACACCGAAATGACCACACAGGTCCACTGAGGATTGGATCTGTGTGGACCGAAAAAGCACAACCGTTTTAACGATGCTCGACAACCTCATTTTGTGATGCAGTCAACGACACCGTGAAAAAGCAGATTATGAGGAAATTCCTGGAGCTTTGCCAGTTATTTTGTAACTCGCGTACGATTTATGAGATTCTCCGCCGCAAATTCTGGGAGGAATTAAAAACTGGAAAATCCCTAGTTCTTGACAGTTACCAGGAAAGAGTATAGCACTTGTGCTAATCGGGAACAACACCTACACGATGCGCTGTCACATCGCATTTATTGCTTTGCCAAATTGCCCCCCCTGAAACCCATATAGAACCTTGCCCCTTGTCCTCAGATGATATATCATGTGGCGGTTGTTTGTTGGCAACAATCCCTATACACATAACAATGAAAGGAAAAATCGAATGAAAAAGCTCAAATCTTGCATGTTTATCTCCATTCTGGTTTTATTGGGAACCCTGGGCATGGCATTGGCGACGCACGCCACCGAAAGTGAGGGACATCCCAGCAGTTGGCTCGCGCCCTCTGTTGATCAGATCCGTGTCTTTCAACAGAACTTGGACGGTTATGCTGGCGCCCGCGATACCTGGATCAGCCGTGCGGACTGGGGCGACCCGCCACAGCACACCGTCAACTATGGTCAGAACGAGATTTTGCAACTGGGACGCAGCGGTGGTGAAAACCCTTTGCTGTACTTTGATCTGACCAACGTCCCCACCAACAGCGCAGTCCTTTCAGCTACGCTTTCCTTGTACAACACCACGTCGGGGAGTTGTTCCAGTCCTGGCACTCTACCCCGGCGCGTATTGCTCTATAGTGTGCTACGTGACTGGAACGAGGGGAATCAAGAATCGTCCCCCATCGACACATCCGGAGATCACGGCACGACCGGCGACTATGCCTCTCAATACTATCCCGGCGAGGGAACCGATGTGCCCTGGAACGTGCGCGGGATGGCCGAGGGCAGCGATTATGTTGCCACATCAGAGAGCCTGGCCGACGTTGTCAACCAGGGTTGGTACACCTGGGAGGTGACCAGTCTGGTCCGAGCCTGGATACGGGGCGAGTCACCCAACTATGGCCTGGTATTGCGCGACGCCACCGGCTACGAAGTAGATAATTGCGATTATCGGAGCTTTGTCTCTAGCCAGGCCACGGCCGATACCAGCCAACGTCCTAAGCTTACTGTGGTCTATAACCCCGACGTGCCCTACGCCGATGCCGGAGACGATCAAGAGAGCCTAACTTGGGACGGCGGTGCGGTGACGCTCGACGGCTCTGCCAGCCACGACCGCCCCGGCGGCGACGATGCCACCCTCACTTTTGCGTGGCGCGTCGTTCAACCGGCATACGGCTCGACCATTTCGGGCACACTGCTAATGACGGATTCCATCGCCAGTTTTACGCCTGACGTCGCCGGAGAGTGGGAGATCGAACTGACCGTCACCAACGACGTGAGTGAGAGCGCCACCGACCGCGTATCCTTGCGCTTGTTGAGCATCCCCGCAACCCACCCCCGCATCTTTTTGACCACCGGTAAATTGGCAGCGCTGCAAGCCCGCGCCGTGTCGACCAACACCCGCTGGTCGCAACTGCTGGCTTATGCCGATGCGTATTCCAGTCAATACAGTATGCACGTCGACGCCCTAGTAGGCGCGGTGACGGGCCAGACATCCTACTGCGACGAGGCCGTTGCCACCGCCCTGGACATCATCGCTGATCCGGGCGGGGGTTCCACCGAACCCGGTGATCTGGCGCTGGTGTACGACTGGTGCTACGCCCAATTGGATGCAGGTCAACGCACCACCTTTATCGACCATTTCAACACCTGGGCTGACGATCAACTCGCAAACCCCGGCTATATTGACGTGCCGGGCTGGGGCAACTATTGGCCGCGTTATGGCTACTCTTTCGCCCTGGTCGGGCTGGCGACATACGGTGACAATCCCCGTGCTCAGGAATGGCTCGACGAATTTCGCCACACGCGCTACCGCAACGTGGACCTGCCGCTGCTGGAAAAAATCGCTGATGGTGGCGGCTGGCCTGAGGGAATGATCTATGACTGGATCGCCAACCTGCCGCGAATCAAAGCCCTGGAGGCCTGGCGTACGGGCGCGGGCGAAAATCTGTTCGAGAGCACAGCCTGGTATCGCGAGCGCCTGGGCTATATTCTGCTGCATCGCTGGCCTGGCCTGACCGATCAATATGGGTACGAGTTCCATCCCTACCCTTCCATCGGCGATACAGAACGCAATCGCGGCTCTATCGGTAACTATGAACGGATCATGGGACTAGTGCTCGTCGAGCGTTTTTCCGATGAACCGTTGGCCCGTCAGCTCCAGGCCTATCTCTCCGCGCCGCCGACTGATGGCTCGATGAGTTTTCTCTACAGCGACGAGTTCCTATGGTTCAATCCCAACCAACCCAGCCAAACGCCGGACCAACACACCCATTACGATGCCGGTACCGGGACACTCCTGATGCGCTCCGGCTGGCCCGACGGCGCGGCTGATACCGACACCAGTGCCACCTATGTGACCTTTCAATCCGGCGATCACTTTAGCTATCACCAACACTATGATCAGAACAGCTTTACCCTCTTCAAGTACGACGATCTGGCCTTGGACAGCGGCGTCTATAGCGGTGATGGCCGTTCCTATCACGACCGCAACTTTTACGTGCGCACCATCGCCCACAACACCTTGATCGTCTATAATCCCGACGAGGACTTTTCCAGCGCCCGGCCCGACGCCGAATCCAACGATGGCGGACAGCGCACCATGTACCCTGGTAGCCGTGCACCAGAAACCGTCGAGTATTTTGACCAACACGCCGTGCATTACGAAAACGGCGATATCCTGCGCTTCCAGGATGATGCGCGCTATACCTACGCCCTGGGCGACGCCACGCAGGCTTATAACAACCCAACCTACAACCAGACGATGGACACCAGCTTGAGCGGCAACGTCGCCAAAGTGAGCCGTTTCCAGCGTGAGTTTGTCTACCTGCGCCCGGTGGCTCAGGGCAGGAGGGATTACGTTGTCACCTTTGACCGCGTGGGCGTCGTCTCGCCGACGTTCAGCGGCGAGAACACAAAGCTGCTCTTTCACACGCTCGACACACCCACCGTCAACGGCACACCACAAGTCATCTCACCCGGTGAGACGCTCTACGCCGACGCGGATCTTGCGACAGCCATCTCTGGCAACGGCAAGCTGTTCATCAAGACGCTACTGCCCGAAAATCACAATCTGCGCGTCGTGGGCGGGCGTGGACAGAAAGCGTTCTGGGCCTTTGGCGAAAACTATGATTGGCACTGGGATGCTGGTGAACTGCAGCCCCGCCCGACCACCGAATTTGATCCTATCCCCTACGGCGAGTGGCGGATCGAATTGGAGCCAGCCAACACAGCATTAGAACACAATTTCCTCACCGTGCTCCACCCGACCATCAGCACCACCGTGGCGATGCCAGAGGCTGTGGTGGTCAGCGGAACCGGGTTGAGCGGCGTCCACATCGCCGACCCAGACATGAACCGCGTGGCCATCTTTTCCGCCGCCAACGACGGCAGCGCATCCACTGGCGTCCTCAGCTACACCTATACGCCGACGACGCACACTCACCATCTGATCTTTGATCTAACGCCGGGCACAAACTACCAACTCGAAATCGACCTGGATAGCAACGTGCAGACGGTGACACTGACCCCTGATGGTGGTTCTGGTGATGCCTACGAGGTCAGCAGCCAGGGTGTCCTGAGCTTTACAACTCGAGGGGGACCAACTCCCCTAGCAGTCATGCTGCGCGGCACACCGAGCGACGGAACCATCTATCTGACCTGGCAAGTGTCCGGCGAATTACCACCAACCGTCACTTGGCAGCTCGATTACGAGAGCGAGACCGGCACGGCACTCTTGCCGCCAGTCGGCCTGACCAACACCGTTCGCAGCTACACCTTTACCGGGCTGACCAACTATGTCTGGTACACGGTCACGCTCCGGGGGATGGGAGGTTCTGCCGCCATCCTGACCGACACGGCGCGCGTGATGCCCACGGACCGCTTTGTATATTTACCGTTCGTGTTAAAGTGAGGAATTCAATGACTAAACTGACCCGCCGCCAATTTATCACCGGGCTGGGAACGGCCACCGCCGCGTCTTTTATTGACGTGCATCTGTCGGACGATCCGGCTCCACCGCCGGTCTACGCCCAGCCCGCACAGCAACATCATATCTATGTAGCAAAAAATGGTACGCCGGTCACCAACGTTGAGCAAGTGATCAAACTAGCCGGTGGCATCGAAAGCTTTATCGGCTATGACGATGTGGTGGTGCTCAAGCCCAATGGGCAGTGGCCCAACCAGGGCTATACCCACACTGAATGTATGAAAGCGTTAATCGACGTGATCCTTGCCCGGCCTGGTGGATTCGGCGGTGAGATCATCATCGCCGAACATATCCATCGTGATTCCGGCTCGGCCATGTCTGGCAGTTATTGCTGGAACATGGCCACCTATAACAGGCAGAACAACTGGTCCGATATGAATTACCTGGAACTGGAGGCCGACTACCACAGCCGAGGCATCACCAATGTCACTGCCATCCCGCTCTACGATGTGGGACAGTCTTCCAACTGGGAGATCGTGGACGGCCCCAGTAGCCTCTCGCCGGGTATGCACGGCTGGGTACGCACGACCTACCGGACCGTCAACACCAACGACCGCACCGTCAAGTTATCTCACGCGATTCTGCGCTCGGCCTACAGCGACAAGCTAATCGACTTGGGGCGCGACAGCGGCGTGTGGGAGAACGGCGGCTATAACGGCCAGCAGGTCAGGCTGATCTTTTTGCCCACGTTGAACAATCACGGATCGGGCGGCAACGAGGATTATGCCGGGCCGACCAGCGCCGTCAAGTGCCATTTGGGGATCGTCGAGTTTGCTGGCTCTGGTGGCGACAACCTGCACAGCATTGGCTACGGCCGCAGCCGCCCCGATGCCGTAGGTGAGTCGGTGGGCTATCTGATCACCGAGATCATCAGCCCCACCTTTTACCTGACATGTGCCGAATACACCGGTCACCTCAGCCGCACCAGTTCGACGGCAGCCCAGACCAAAACGGCGGGGTTGTGCGCCGATCCGGTGACGCTCGATTATTGGATGTGCAAATATGTCGCTCACCCCATCGACGATCAACCGGTCTTCAACCCGGACAATGACAACAATCTGCGCCAAACGCTTTTGGGCTGCAACTCTGTGGGTGTGGGCACGCTGAACGAGGCCGAGATGGATATACAAATCATCGACTTGAGCCAACAAACCACCGTCGAGTTACGGGGCAGGCCCGGCGATGGAACCATCAACCTGACATGGGAGGTCGACGGCGCGCTGCCCGACGGACTGACGTGGGAGATTGGTTACGTCACAGACACCGGCACGACGCTGATGCCCGCCGCAACAGGTCTCCCCGCTGCCACCCGCGAGCATACGCTGGACAACTTGGTCAACGGCGTCTGGTACACGGTCACCATCAACGCACGGGAGGGCAGCACCGTGATCCTGACCACCACCGTGCGCGTGATGCCAGCGGACGAGTTTGTATTCTTGCCGCTCGTGTCAAAGGGGCAGTGACAACGCGGGTGGTGTATGGGACGAAGGAAGCGGTCACGTCGGCCTCGGCGAAAGTAGGACGCAAGATCAACACCGCCTTCATCGAACGCTTGAACCGTACTTTGCGATCACACGTACCCGGATTGGAAAGACGAGAAGAAGGGTTACTTTGGCATTTGAAACTGGTGATGGGCTATTACAACTTTTGCCTTACCTCACTTGTCCCTTTGAGAAGCGTTGCCGAAATCAATACCGACCAAAGGCAATGGTTCGCCCAAGCCTGTCCTGAGCTTGTCGAAGGGAAATGGATACCGAGGACACCCGCTATGATGGCTGGTATTACCGCCCATATGTAGACGATGGGCGAGTTGCTGCTCTTTCAAGTGCTACTGTGAAGATAAGAGAGGATCGTGGTTTAGGAAGGAGTGCGTCACCGAGAGAAAATGAAGGGGTGAGTACATCGGCGCGTCGCCAAATGTAGCACCTGCGCCTTCTAGCAGGCTGTCGGAGAGGAATTTGACGGTCCATTTTGCCCCCATTTTTGAGGTCCAGATGGAGCTTTGTGCCTCAGTTTTAGCCAAATACAGGCCCAAGTAAGGCATTTCTGTGAA
>JAAEPW010000438.1 GCA_024232355.1 Chloroflexota bacterium
AAACCGTGGTTTTGGCACTTTTGTGAGCCTGCGAGACCAAATTGACGTAGATTGACGGTATAATGAACCACTATTTGTGAAAATTTACACACCAATTGCCCCAAAACAAATCCAAGAACATTAATTCAAGAGTCTCTATATAGTCAAAAAGACGATCGGGATGCGGCATATCAAAGGCAAAACCACCGAGTGTTTCAGTCAAGTCCATAACAGTTTGCCACTCGCTCTGGCCAGGTGTCACACCCCACCAGCAAGGAAGATCACAACCACCGTTGGTTTCGAGCAATTCTCTCACCAAAGTATGTTTCTCATCCGCAGTAAGGGTAGGATAAAGAGTAGGTGTGGGGGAGGGAAGCACCTGTAAAGTAGAAGATGGTACAGCAATTGGTGTCACGGGGTTGATTGTAGGGGGGTGAATTGTCATCTCTGGGGCAAGTGGTGGGGGGACAGTAGGTGAAGGAGCCAAAGGCGTGTGCGAGGGCACCTTTAAAGTCGGGGAGATGGAAACAGCGCACCCAGTCAAGTAGAGCAAGGTGAGGATGACGGTTAGAGTTTTGTAATCCAGACACTTGAAGCATTGGATTTTCATTTTTTGTATTCTCTCAGGGCGTTTCCGTCACTGCCAGTGTTATCCAGTGGGGCATGTTGACAGTTATCTATTGATTGTATACAGCACCAGCCCCTTGTTGATCATTGTCAAAGTTGTTGCAAGGCCAACTCGGGTCACTAATTGTGTTTATTCGCTGATCTGAGGCTTTTGCAATTGCAGGAACAAAGCGCGGTCGTGCTCTTTCTGCGTGACTACTTTGAACCCAGCTTTTTCGGCCAGTCGCACATAGTAGGCCAAATCTTGCTTTTTCTCAGGCCACCGCGCGCCATATCCCGTCGAGATTTCTTTATCCGGCAGTTTGATCAAAAGCGGGAATGCGGCAATCTCTTTCTTTTCATCCACCTCATCAGGACGCGGCGAAAGAATTACGTCCCAGATAAAGAACTGTCCCTCAGGGGCGAGCACTCGAAAGACCTCGCTGAATATCTTTTCTTGATCTGGTTCTTTAATGTACATCAACGTAAAGAACGCCGTCACCGCGTCAAAGGTGTAGATGAGGAATTTCAGGTCTCTGGCGTCCATGACGATCTTGAGTGGGCCAGGAGCCGCTTCTTCCAACTCGCGCTTGTTGGGATCGATAGCAATGACCTGTTCACCTTTTAACTGCCCGATGACCCCTTCGCCACCTCCCCCAATGTCCAGGATAAAACCGTCGGCGTTAAAATCATCGATGACAACCTCTTGCTTTTCGTAAAAGAAAATTTGATCCTCTGAAGGGTGATGATCGCTCATTGTTTTCCTCCTAGCTGTCTCAAGTACAGAATTGCCTCTACCACGCCGCCTCCCACCGACAGGGCCTTGTCCGAGATGGTAAAGCAGTGAGAGACGATGCCCCTGGGGTCTACATCTCCAACCTTCATCCCGGTGTGAACTTTTAGCCCATCGTAAAGCAGTCCCCGTACTACCCCGTTCAATTGCGAACGGACTGGTGCATCGTCTACGTGGGCCGCCACGTTCCCAATCTGGATGCTGTCGCCAATGGCACACGCCGTCCGAAAAACCCCTTCTATGGGAGCACAGAGGACTCGCTTGGCACTCTCTCCGCCTACGGTTCCGGGCACCCCTGTATTGGGCGCAGCGCTTCCTTCCAGGAGCACCCGGCCCAGATTGTGCCCACGTTTGGTCTCTACTATTGCGTGGCAGTCGGTTCCGACGGTAAAGCCTGGCCCTAGTGCCACAACGGTCGGCGCATCGGTGATGTTTGTACCGGTGTTTCGTTTGGCTAGGATAGCGTCTACCACGACGTCAGGCCGCAGCCGCTGGATCACTGCTCCTTTTGGGTCTACCAGCACCGGTATGTCACCAGCGGACCAGGCATCCGTAATCCCAGTATCGTCATTCACCAGTCGCGCAGTGATGCCATCCACCGTGATTGTATTCTCAAAGACCGCTGAGGCAAAGGCGACCGTCCGACGGATGACGGTGGGGCGCGCGGTCTCTGTCATCAGCACACGGAAACCGCAGCGGTGCAGCCGCCAGGCGACTCCGGTTCCCAGGTCACCCCCGCTCTTTATCGCTACAAAAAGCGATTTCACGCGCTCCCTCGCTGTACGGCGATGATCTCGGCCATTATGCTGACGGCGATCTCCCGCGGAGTCTCTGCCCCGATGGACAGACCGATGGGCGTATGCACCCGCTCAAGCAACTCTTCAGGTACTCTTGCCTCTCGCGCCCGTTCAAAGGTGTGTGCAGTACGGCGACGGCTGCCGATAAGTCCCACGTAGGCCACAGATCGGTCGGCCAGCGCTGCCAGGACTTTTTCGTCCAACGTGTGGTGTGGAGTAACCATCACGATGTAGGTGTGATCGGTGAGGGGAAAATCCACGATTTGCTGGACTGGGTCTCCTGTTAGTCGCATTTCGGCCTGCGGGTATCGCTCAAGCGTGACCATGTCTGGCCGCTCGTCCACCACGGCGATGCGATAGCCCAAAAAGGTCCCCAGTTCGGCCACTGCCTGCCCCACGTGCCCGCCGCCGATGATCAAGAGAGTGGGGCGAGACGCAAGTACCTCGACAAAGATGCGCATATCGCCCCCGCAGATGCCCGGATCGCCGCGCTCTTCGTCCACCAGGCGATATTCCAGTTCGCGAGATTGTCCCTCGGCGATGGCGGTTTTGGCTTCTTGTATTACGAGTGCTTCCACCTTTCCACCGCCGACGGTGCCCACCATTCGCCCGTCGGCATAGATCAGCATCTTGGCATTGTCTCTGGGGGTTGATCCTTTGGCTTCGATGATTGTGGCCAGCGCCGCTGATTCTCCTTGGCGGATGGCTTGTAAGGTTGCTGTGTATACTCGTTCTATTTCTTCAAACATTTCGGCTCCTTAGAACACGGATTTAATGGATTGTCTTGGGTGCAGAGTTGGAAATGCTCAAATTGACCCAGACGATCTGCCCGATACGATGATTTGATGATAATTGTCGGGCAATGGTGTCAGTGTGGGGTGTAGGATGGTCATTCCATTGGGTGAGTAGAATGGCGATTTTCGCTTGCGCTGGAATGCCTTTCAATCCACCTGCCGGATGACTGATTAGGTTGACAAACAGCTCCAGGGTGATAATTGTGCCCGGAGCGATGTTAAGGAGATGCGCTGCTATCTCAGGTCGGTGTACCGTTTGCTCGTCCAACTGCTTGCCGATAGCGTCCAGCCCTGCGACGATGATGACGCGATCTGCCCCGGCTGGTATCACCGGCTCGTATTCCGCCGGGGCTTTGAGTAACCGTCCTTTTGCGCCGTCCGCCTCCACCAGCCAGGTCACTTTTGGCAGTTGGTGGGACAGATCGTCCAGCACCTCCGGCTCCAATCCTGCCAGTTTGACAAGGTCGGCGGGGTAGGGGCTGCGGGCGGCGTGTTCGGGGTTTCCACGTTCCCCGTGTCCAGCCGCAAGCACCAAGGCTTGTGACCTGGCTAATTCCCGATTGATTTCTTCGGGATTTGGGTTAGGGTCGAGAATCATTACAGCGTCCTTGGGCCGGAATACGCGCGTGGTCGTCGTAAAGACAACCGGATCGCCGGAATCAACGAACGAGCACAACAACCGCCAGGCAGTCGTGGTCTTGCCGCCCGCGCCGACGAGGGCGACCATCTCGCCCGGTTCCAGCCCAAGGACTGCTTTCAGGTTCAATCCCTAGTCCCCGGCCTCCTTTGCCTGCGCCAGCGTATCCAACACGCGCTTTGGCGTCAGGGGCAATTCAAAGATGCGTATGCCAATGGCGTCTGCGACAGCGTTGGCAACCGCCGGAGCGGCCGGTGTCAGTGAGGGTTCACCGATGCCCTTGGCGCCGAATGGCCCCACACCTGTCCCCGATTCTAAGATGATGACCTCGGTGGTCGGGAAATCGAGTATGGTGGGGATCAGGTATTCGGCCAACGACGGCGTCTTGGTCACACCGTTCTCGACGATGAAATCTTCCAGTAGGGCATAGCCCAGTCCCTGGTGGCTGCCGCCCGCGATCTGTCCCTCGACGGCCGCACGGTTGATGGCCCGGCCTATGTCGTGGCAGGCAACGCTCTTGAGTATGGTGACGTCGCCCGTCTCCGTATCCACCGCGACCTCGACCGCCTGCGTGCCAAAGGTAAAGTCGGGATACACGTCTCCTTGACCGGTTTCTGGATCAATTCCGTCGGTAAAGGGTGCGTTGAACTGGGCCAGGTTGTGAAGCGGTAGCCCCTCGGCGGCGCACCGCGCGACCAAGTCCTTCAATGGGAGTGAGTTTTCGGGGTTGCTCTTGACAAATGCCTGGCTATCGGCCAGGTCCAGATCCTCCGGTTTTTCCTCAAAGTGCTTGGATGCCCGGTCCAGTAGAACCTCGCGTATAGCACTGGCGGCCTGGAAAACGGCGCTGCCAGACATGTAGAGCTGGCGGGTGGCCGTCGATGTGCCAGCCAGCGGCGTCGTTGCCGAGTCGGTGCTGTAGACCGTCACGTCCTTGAGCGGCACGCCCAGAATTTCAGAGACGATCTGGCACAGGCTGTTGATCTGCCCGGCTCCCAGGTCGGGTGTGCCGCAGCGGATCACTACAGTGCCGTCCATCTCGACGCCAACCCAAGCGCGGGATGTGTCATGGAACCAGGTGATGCGGCCATAGCTCTGAAAGTAGGAGGCGAAACCCCAGCCCACCTTGACCGGCCCGTCGTCGGGTGTCTTTTCGCCCAACGCTTCCAGCGCGCGCGTGGCCGATTCTTCCAGCCAGGCAGCGCTCTTGATGACTTGTCCGGTCGCGTTCCGGTCACCGGTCTTGAGATAGTTGATGCGCCGCACTTCTAGCGGGTCCATATCGAGCGCCTTGGCGATCTCGTCCATCTGCTGCTCGTAGGCGATGCAGGCCTGCGGACCGCCGAAACCTCGAAAGGCGCTGGAGAAAGGATGGTTGGTGGCAGCTGCAACGCTATCCACGTGAATATTATCTATCCGGTAGGGGCCGCTGGCCATGATCGTTGCGTAGAGCAGCACGTAGGGGCTCAGGTATGGATAGGCCCCAGAGTCGGCGACCATATCGATCTTGGCGGCGGTGATGCGCCCATTCTTTTTGACGCCGACGCGGTGGGTGACGATGAACGGGTGACGTTTAGACTGGGCGATAAAGGACTCTTCGCGCGTATACATCAATCGCACGGGGCGGCTGGTGCGTTTGGCCAAGAGCGCTAAATAGATCTCGACCGTGATGTCCTCTTTGCCCCCAAAACCGCCGCCGACCAGGGTGCCTCGGATGCGAATCTTGTTCTGCGGGACGCCCACAGCCCTGGCGATGCTGCGAAAGTGCTCGACGACCTGCGTGCAGACGCGAATGTTGATCACGCCCTGATCGTCGACCCACGATACCCCAGCTTCTAGCTCTAGGTATGCGTGTTCGATAAAAGGCACACGGTAAGTATTTTCCACGACGACGTCCGCCGCCGCAAAGCCTGCCTCCACGTCGCCCTTGCGAATTTTCCAGCGGGCCACGGCGTTGTCTGGCTCGTTGACCACGGGCGCGCCGGGCTTTAGGGCCTCTATGGGGTCGAACACGCCTGGCAGCTTTTCGTACTCGATCTCGATCAATTCCAGCGCTTGTTGTGCCAGGGCCAACGTCTCGGCTGCGACCAACGCGATAGGTTCGCCCACGTAGCGCACTACCTCGGCGGCCAATACTTGGGCATCTGACCCCTTGCGTCGTTCCTTCCCGGTCTGGCCGGGCATGTCGGTGGTCAGTTTGGCGGCGTCCGGCAGGTCCTCGGCCGTCATTACGCAGACCACGCCGGGCAACGCTTGTGCGCGGCTCACATCCAGCTTTATGATCTTGGCCGAAGGCTCAGTGCTGCGGAACACTTTGGCGTGCAGCATATTCGGCATCGTATAGTCGCCCGCATAGACGGTAGCGCCGACGGCTTTGCCCAGCGCGTCCACCCGGCGCAGTGGTTTACCGATTTGGCGCAATTCGGGTAAATCTACGGGAGGAAGTGGTTTCGCTTTGTACGTGTTTTTCAACCCAGTCATTCTGCACCTCCCATCTTTTCAGCCGCTATCTGGACCGCTTGGACGATCTGCCCGTAGCCGGTACAACGGCACATGTTCCCAGAGAGCGCATCGCGGATTTCTTCTTCATTAGGATTTGGATTCCGGTCCAAAAGCGCTTTGGCCGAGATGATCATCCCCGGCGTGCAATAGCCGCACTGGACGGCACCGGCGTCGGCAAAGGCTTCTTGCAATGGGTGGGGATTGTCCATCGTCCCCAGGCCAGTGTTGGTGACGATTTCTGCACCATCTGCCTGCCAGGCCAGTGCCATACAACTATTGACAGGTTGACCGTTCAGTAGTACGGCACATGTGCCACATTCCCCAATTTCACAGCCGTTCTTGATATCGGTATAGCCCAGGCCTCGCAGGGCTTCGAGCAGGGTCACGTTGGGGGCCAGCGCGACCTGATGTTTTCGTCCATTTACGTTGAGTGTTACAATTCCTGGTTGCATATTGTCTCTCCTACTTGATTTCCTTCGCGGCCCTGGTCAGCAGGCGGCGCGTTAACCCTTTGACCGCTTGCAGTTTGTACTCGGACCCGGATCGGGGTTGGGCGGCCTCGGCAGCCAAGCGGGCGGCCTCGAGGATGATCTCTTCTGTCAGTGGCTGGTTGCGCAGCAGGTCTTCGGCGGCGTGGGCGCGGACTTGTTGAGGGGCCACAGCGCCCAAGGCGATGTGTGCTTTCCTGCAGCCTCCGTTCCCGTTGCCCTCTACCAGCACGGCCACGTCTACCTTGGCCATGCAGGAAACTTTGCGCAGCCCTAGCTTGTGAAAGGCTCCCGCGCTGTTGGGCGGCGACACCGGCCAACGAATCGTCGTCAGTAGTTCGTGTGGCTGGCACATTGTTGTGAAGGCATCGATCAGGAACTCTTCTAGTCGCACACAGCGAACGCCTTCCGTGCTCGCCAACTCGACCTCGGCGTCCAGCACCAACAGCGGCGGGGCTGTGTCTGCACACGGCGCGGCGTTCACCAGGTTACCGCCTACGGTGGCTCGGTGGCGGATCAAGGTGTTGGCAAAGGCCGCTGCGGCCTCCTTTAGGACGGGGGCTTGTTGGGCGATCAAAGGATCATTCAGCAATTCGGCAACGGTTACACCGCCGCCTATGACGATGTGTCCATTTTCTTGTCGAATGCCGTGCATTTCTTCCAGTCCCTCGATGTTTACCACTACCTTGGGACTGTGATAGCCACTGCGCATATCGACGACCAAGTTCGTCCCGCCTGCGATCGGCATAGCTTCAAGCTCGGGGTTGGACAGCATCTCTAGGGCCTCTGATAGCGTCTTGGGCATCAGTAGATCAAATTCTGGTAGCATATATGTCTCCCTTTTCGTAATACTGTGTATGGTTGGTTACAACCTTAAATCTAGACACGAAACAATCTCTGTCTTGAAATTTTCAAAATCAACGTACACCTTGGCGTTCCAACCACATGCCAAGGCGCCCTCGACACACGATGGGGAATCGTCCCAAAACAAAATGTCGCTGCCTTTCAGCTGTAGGGATTTTTCGATGTGGTCATAAAACGAGCGATCCGGCTTTTTGTGCTCGATAAAGCAAGAAACGAACAGGGCGTCAAAGATATCGGACAGCCCCATCTGCTTTGTCATGTACGAGGCGCGATTCTTCTCTTGGTTGGTAGCCAGACAGCAGATCAGCCCGGCCTGTCGCAAAGTGTGAACGGCGTTCACAACTCTCTCGTCAATCGCGTTCTCGATCTCTAGCCAGGTTTCCACGAATTCGTCTACAGATCTGTGCCACTTCCACTTGGGCAGAAATGGGACTAGCTCTTCTTTCAAATCCGCTTTACCGACCAAACAATCGTTGAACACCCCGTGAAAAAAGTCTTGCGTCATCTCACGTGTGATTCCGTGTTCTCGTTCGCGGTATTGGGCAAATCGCCAGGGGTGGATCACTACTCCATCGGCATCAAGGATGACGGCTTTAATCAACGTCGATCTCCAATCCCTTTAATTGTGTGTATGCATCGACAAACCAGGGATGAACGATTGGTATGGTGTCGCGCTGCTGCCACAGATAATGCAAATAGTGCAGTACAGCCTGATCCAGTGATTGCTCCAAGGATATCAGTACGCCTTCCAGAAAAGGGGCGGTATACGGTTGATCCCACGCGATTTTGTCTGCGAGAAACACGACTTTGTCTAGCGTCGATGCATTTGATTTGAGAGTGGTATGACACTCGATCGCGCTGAACACTGCCTCATCCATAACGCCAAAGATTTCGCGTGCCATCACCGCCGAGAGTTTCTGATGAAGGATCATTGGTACTGCGGATTCCTCTGGCAGAACCTCTATGCTCAGTTCCCGGGCGATCTGCGTTCGCTGGTCATTTGGAAACACGTTGCTGACGTCGTGCAGCCATCCGGCCGTCTGAGCGAATTGTTCATCCTCATCAAACTGAAGAGCCAGTCGTCCTGCCTCTGCTGCGACTTTTGCGCAATGTTCGGCAGTTTGCGAGTGGCCGTGGTGAACAAGAAACGCGCTCACGTCGGCGGGCACATCCCCTGTTCGTTGGATATTGGCTGTGAGTTGGATGAAGAGTTTGTTCACGAGTTAAAACCACGACATTCCCAGGATGATGGCCCCGATTATTGCAGGTCCACCCAAGATCAATGCGCTCACACGCGCGGCGCGTGTCGCACGCGGCGTGCGTTCACTGGTGAACGTCCACACCAGCGCAACGCCTAGCAATGTCCACAACAACCAGACTGCGTAAACGACCCATTGTCCGATAGAAAACGTAACGTTTCTGCCATTCAGGAAAACCTGCATTCCTCCTAGTGCCAAGATGCACAACACGCTGAGAACAGTCCACATTATAGTCATCGGTGTACTCCTTCTATCGTCGGCCCCGATACCGTTTGTATGTCGGATCGATGAAATCCGGCCCCGGCGCGGTCTTGTACTTGCCATAGAACAGACTGTCCGCCCACGTCAGCAACTGCTGGTGAGGCCCACTGATGGTGGCGAATTCGGCCATAGTTCTGTGGAACCAGTTATTGGGCTTGGTCCAGGGGCAAACGGCCAGGCAGACGCTGCAATCTGTGCCCACTGTGTGCCAGTAGCGGTAGCACGTTTCTTCGTTCAGCTTCCACTTTTTGATACCGTTGTACTCGACCTTGTCGCCCATAGGGATCGATTGGCTGGGACATTCCTCAGCGCAGACCTTGCAATAGTCACAAAATGACTGAGCACCAAGATCAACAGGGCCGTCGTGTTCTAACGGCATATCGGTAGTGACGATGGCCAAGCGGAGGGCCAGCCCCAATTCCTTGGTGATCAGATAACCGGCACGCGAAAGCTCTCCCAAACCACAATCCACCGCGACTGGTACCGCGAGCACTTGATAGTTTGTTAGGTGGTGAGCCCGAGCGGAATAGCCCATCATACGAATGTAATGGGCCAACTGCACAGACACCCAGGACCCCATCGCGTATCCTTTGGCCGTGGCGAGTAACGTCGGAAAGTCCGGGCCAGTCATTGACAAGTGATAATCCATCCGTATACCCAATGCAATGGCCGTGGGATGGTTCAGCGTAATGGGCGTTCCTGGATCAGGGTAACCCTCTTTGCCGCCACGAGACCGCCCAACGTGGGAGTAAACCCACTCTTGGCGCAAAGGGCCGATACTGACCAGGTCGGCTCCCAGATATCGAGCCATAGATTTGACCTTGTAGGCCGCGCGTTCCGGCGGAAACTCGGCCTTTTCTTCAGCCGGTTCTCCGTCCACGATATCTTCCATACCCAGGCAGCCGGTTGCGGCGAACTGAGACTGGAACATGGGATCGTCAACGCTGCCTGTATTTCCCAGTTCGGGTATCTGGCCTAACTTTGTATCAAATTCCAGGTATTCAGGATGCGCCTCATAGTATGCTTTGTGCTCTGGACCAGCTGGATCATGGTAACGAAAGAGATCTTTCCGGGAAAACAGGATATCGCGTTCGTCCCAACGCTTGATCTCGCCGACAATATCTTTTTCATAGGTGGGGGTTTCGACTTTTTTTGCCATGTTGTTGCCCAAGCCTCCTTGTATGTGAATTTGCTGCTGGACACTCTTGCCACGAATTTCGCCGTTTCACTATTTCACCAAAGTCAGAAAATTCGTGGCAAAAAGTTTACTCACTGCCGCTATGCTGCGGCGGCTTTCCGTTCCCACATTGCTTTGATTGCCTTGATCTCTCCCAGGTGCTCCCGGCTGTCTGTCATAAAGTTTCTGATGAACAAATAAGCCGGTTGTGGTTCTCCCGTCCAACCGGGCGCGGGCTGGTAGAGTGCTTTGGATGGCATGCGTTCCAGGTAGCCGTACAGGGCATTATACACTTGATTAAAGTATTCCAATAGTTTGTCAGCAGGCAGAATTGGAATTGCTTTCACTTGTGCTCGTGTATAGCCTGCCAAGTTGCCGAACCCGCCCCAACCAAGGCCGCGGGGGTCATAACCTGTCTGAGCAGCCCACCCCTGTGTGTACCATAGTTCTGTGTCGGGTAGCTGGTTCTCCAACACTCGCACTTTTAGCAGATCGAACGCGCGGCTGAAATGCCACACCGTGACCGCGATGTTGTTCGCCTCGGCGTCCGGCTGCCAGTTCAGGGCCTGGAGCGACATTCCGTCCAGCACCCGGTTGACCCGCTTGGCAAAGTCTTGAAGCAAGTCGAGTAGAATTTCTTTGTCAGTCATTTCATCTTCTCAGGTTCAACGTCTCTTCAATTGCTTTCCTGACTCTCAGTTTCAATTCTTCCGAGTCAAGTGGCTTGGCAATGTAATCGTCGGTTGCTCTCAATTTCGCTTTACGATGGTTGACCATTGGGTCGCTTTTCTGAGTGAGAAAGATGATGGGTATTTGTTCCGTACGTTCGTTAGCACGTAATTGGTTGCAGATGTATACTCCATCAGTGTCGGGTAACGAAATAGCAAGCAGAATCAAACTTGGGAGCCATTCTTCACTTGCGCTCAACGCGTCATAACCATGGTTGACTATTTTGATCATGTACCCTTCTTCTACAAGACATCTCGTTATCTTGCTAGAAGGGGGCGAGTTATTATCTACGATCAGCACACGATGCTTTGCCAAGTCTTTGGTACGGTTGGTCATTACGATATCTTGGGTTCTGTCGCTGCGCAACTCGTCACCGCACGCACGATGCTGGTGAATCCAGTGCACCGGCAGCGATTTCCCCTGAGATAATCCCGTATCTCGTCCTCCGTGGGAGACGGAATCTCTTGCAGCAAACTCTTGGACGTCATCAGCATTCCTGGCGTGCAGTAGCCACATTGGAATCCTGCGTGATCGATGAACGCATCCTGCAATGGGTCCAGTTCTCCATCAGGGCTTGCCAGCCCCTCGACGGTCACCACCTCGCTGCCATCAGCCGCAATCGCCAGCACCAGGCACGAAAAGGAGGGTTCGCCGTTCAGTAAGACCGTGCACGCGCCACACTCGCCAATGCCACAGCCATACTTGCTGCCCGTCAGTTCCAACCGCTCCCGCAACACGTTCAACAACAGTTCATTCGACCTGACCGGGAGGCGATACTGAACACCGTTGATCGTCAGTTCGATCTCGTGACTTGCGTCGCGTGCTACGTACTGCGTGATGCGTGATTCTCCTTGCCCCTTTGTCTCCTTGTTCTCTTGTTCCCTTGTTTCCTTATTTCCTTGTTCTTCTGCTCTCTCCCAAGCCAGTTGCAACACGTCGTGGGTGATCGCCTTGACGACCTCGCGCCGGTACCAGGCGGTCGAGCGTACATCGTCTATGGGCGTGATCTCTTCGGACGCGGCTTGGCCTGCTTGGAGCGCCAGCTCTGCACTGAACGGCTGCCCGGTCAGCACAGTCTCGGCTTTTGGAGTGCGCATTACTGTTGGTCCGACCGCTCCGAACGCCAACCGGCAATCGACGACGCGGTCGCCTTCTCGCACCAGGACCGCTGCCACACTCACTTTAGCCAGGTCAGCCTCTACGCGTGAGACCTTGATGAACGCGCTGCCGACCTTGCCTCCCGTTGGGGTGGGGAGGGTGGCGGAAACGAGCAACTCGCCCTTTTGCAAAGATGTTTTCCCAGGCCCAACCAGAAACTCTTCCAGGGACACAGTTCGCTCTCCATCAGGGCCAGCGAGTGTGAGTTGAGCGTCAAAGGCCATCAATGCGGGCACACTGTCGGACGCGGGCGAGCCGTTGCACGCGTTCCCACCGATGGTACCCATCATCTGGATTTGCGTAGAGCCAAAAGCGGCACATGCCTCCGACAACGCCGTATACTTGGCCTTGACCTGGGGAGCGTTGCGAACCGTCCGAATCGTGGTGAGCGCGCCGATCTCCAATTTGTCGTCTCGAGTGGTTATTCCGCCAAGTTCTGGAACATGGTTGATGTTGACCACGTATTCGGGTGCGGTGCGCTCCATTTTTATTTGCACGATCAGGTCCGTGCCGCCTGCCAGCACCTCGGCGCGGTCGCCGTGCTTGTTTAGCAGCGAGACAGTTTCTTCCAATGAGCTAGGCTCCAGATACTCAAATTCCTGCACGAGGATGTGCGTGTTGGTCATCTGATAATGCTTGTGCTCGCTCATTTTGCTTCTCCCTTTTCTCTCAACGCAAACAGAATCATTTCTGGCGTGATCGGTAACTCGTAAAAACGTACCCCAATGGCGTTATAGATCGCGTTGGCATAGGCCGCCGCAACCGGATTGGTCGCGGCTTCTCCGATACCCTTGGCCCCGAACGGCCCGCTGGGTTCGTAAGTATTTGCAAAGTGGACGTCGATATCGGCCACGTATGTGCTTTCGTCAATGGACGGTGTCTTGGCGTCAATCCAATAGCCGCCGGATGCGAGTTGCCCATCGGCGTTCCATTCGTTACTCTCGTATAGCGCGTAGCCCGCTCCCTTGGACAAACCGCCTTCTAACTGCCCTGCTGCCATCACCGGGTTAACGACCGTGCCGCAGTCGCTGCCCATCGCAGCTTTGACTGTGCGAACCTGGCCTGTCCACGTGTCCACCTCGACGTCTACGAATACGGTGACGTAGGCTGGTGGACAGTTGACCGGCCGGTAGCTCTCTACAGCAGCGATGGTCTTCCAGCTCTCGGTCCAGCAACGGGTAGCGAGTTCCGAGAGAGTCATCCGGCGGTCCGGGATCGACGGCGCGTAGGCCACACCTTGCCCCAGTTCCTCGTCGTGCCCAAGCGTCAGTGCCTCTGGCATCACGTTCAGGTAACGGGCCGCCGTCTCTATGATTTCTTGCCGCACCGACTGCGCGGCCTTGACGGCAGCGCCACCACCCGCGTAGACGCCTCGTGTAGCGTGGGTGACGCAGTCATAGACCGTCGAGCAGGTCTCGGCGGGCGCGAGGTTGACCTTGTCGAACGGCACGCAGAGCGCCTCGGCCACCAACTTGGCCAGTGCCTCCAATGTACCGCCACCGTGGTCCATTAACGCTGTGATAACGTCTACCGAGCCATCAATATTGATCTTGACCATCGCGCCGGAAAAGTCGATCACGTCCCCAGGTTGGGGAGCGCCAGCGCTGGAGGTGTGGAAACCGCGTCCCACGCCGATGCCGCGGACGAGTCTGTTACTTTGCAAGTCTGCGGGTTTGCTGTTTCTCTTTTCCCAACCGATGGATTCGGCTCCATGTTGCAAAAGCTCTGGTACCCCATCGCTTCGTACGATGGAACGGACCAGAGGGCCTTGTCCCCAAAAACTGTTTCCCATACCGACATAATTCTGGAGCCGTATTTCGACGGGATCCATATCTAGCTTTTCGGCTAGTTCGTCCATCAGCGTTTCTACTGCGAACGTAACCTGCGGGTTGCCGAATCCCTGCATCGCGCAAGAGATGACCTTGTTGGTATAGACGGCCGTGCCCTTGTAGCGTATATTAGGCAGCTTGTAAAGAGAGACGAGCCAGCCGATGCATACTCCCAGGAACGAGTAGGCTTGGATATTGTGCGATCCAATGTCGGCGATTGCCTCCATCTTGGCACCCAAAAGTGTGCCATCCTTTTTGGCTGCCAGCTTGAGGCCAATCTGTACTCCGTAGCGCGTGTGATCGTGGGCATCTTCCTCCCGTGTCAGTGTCAGCTTGACCGGGCGGCGGGCCTTGAGGGACAGTGCGGCGCAGATGGGAATTGGCGGGTTCATCTGGATGCTAGAGCCGAACGTACCGCCGATGGGTACGCGCTTGACGTTGACCTTGCTCAGCGGGATGTCAAATATCTGGCCTAGCAGGATGCGCACGTTGTGGATGGACTGGGTGGTGGGCCAGACCGTCAGGCCGCCATCCGGCTCTGGGCGGCAGACCACCGATTTGGTTTCCATCTGGGCGTGGTAGATTTTCGGCGTATTGAATGTGCCCTCGACGACGACGTCTGCCTCGGCAAAGGCCTGATCCACGTCGCCTTCTTCTACCTCACGATCGCACGCAATATTGCGCTCGATTTTGATTTCTTCTTCGCCCCACATCACCGTGTCATAGACCGGTTCGGCTCCAGGCTCCATTGCCTTGACGGGGTCGGTAATCACTGGCAGTACCTCGTACTCGACCTTGATGGCGCGTACGGCTTTTTCTGCCAATTCTTCCGTCTCTGCGGCCACAGCGGCGACCGCCTCTCCCATCCGCCGCACCTTGTCGGCTAGGACGTAGTGGTCTTTGTGCAAGACGGTCGGGATGGTGATGATACGTTCATTGTAGCGCACCTTGGGAATGTCGTCGAAAGTGATGCAGACGGCTCCCATCGCTTCCGCCTCGCTGACGTCAATGCTTTTGACGCGGGCGTGAGCATAAGGACTGGACAGGATGCGCCCGTGCAACATGCGCGGCAAACTGATGTCGACGGTGTACCTTTCCTGTCCGGTAACGCGGGCGACGCTATCCTTGCGACGCTCCACTTTGCCTAACACGCGAAACTCGCGTTGTTCCATAACTCTATCCTCCTAAAACAATAGGTTCAACGATCAACGTCTTGCTCTCCACCGAGCAGCGTTGAGATTTGTTGGGCCGCACTGCGACAGAGCGTAACGTATTGTTGGGCCAGTTCTTTGGTGAACCGCAGGCTTGGTCCCACGATGCCGATGGCTGCCAGCACGTTACCATTTCGATCGTGAATGGGAGTAGCCACTCCCCAAGCGCCAACATCTGTTTCCTCAAGGCTCTCTGAGTACCCCCGCTCCCGAATCCGGGCCAACTCGGCCATCAGTTTGTCTGGGTCTGTGATCGTGTTCGTGCATACGGCTGGCAAACCCTGGTCGCGGATGATGGTCCGAACTTGGTCTTGTGGGAGATACGCCATCAAAATCTTGGAGGAAGCGCCAGCGTGAAGTGGGCGACGAATGCCTACCTCCAGCGTCAACCGCACCGAATGGCTGGTTTCGACCTTTTCGATGCAGACGACTTTTTGATTCTGGTGAATCGTCAATACGACGGTTTCACCCGTGGTGTCCACGAGATCGCGCATGATCGGTCGGGCGACGTGGCGCAGGTCCGTGCTCTCAGAGGCCATCTCCCCCCAGGCGACGAGGCGATAACCAAGCCGCCATCGTTTATCGTTTGGATCGCGGCGCAATATCCCGTGGATTTGCAGACCCGTGAGAAAACGATGCAGGGTACTCTTGGGCAATTCAAGGTAAAGACTCAACTCGGCCAAAGACCACGTTGGCTGCGTTGGGGAAAAGCAATCTAGCACTTGAACCAGGCGATCAACCGTCTTGACCGATGATGAGGCGCTCATATCCCTCCAAAAGTTAGACCTGTCCTGTCACCAAAGCGATCAGCGCCATCCGGGTGTAAACACCGTTCTCTGCCTGGCGGAAGTAAGCCGCGCCGGGCAATTCGTCGACGTCGGTGGTGATTTCGTCCACGCGCGGCAGGGGGTGCATCACCGTCAGTTCGGGGCTGATCCGTTCTACCATCTCGCGCGTGAGGATATAGCTCCCCTTGAGTCGTTCGTACTCGGTGGGATCCTCAAAGCGTTCTTTCTGGATGCGCGTCATATAGAGCACGTTCGCTTCTGCTAACGCAGCTTCCAGATCGGTCGTCTCTTGTACCTTGACGCCTTGTTCGCGCAGCCGGGCAGTGACCTCCGGCGGCATCTGTAAAGCATCGGGGGCGACAAAAATCAGCTTGCAGTCATAGTGCTTGTATACCTCGACGCCAGCGTGGACTGTTCGCCCGTATTTCAGGTCGCCGCACAGGACGATGGTATTTCCATCCACGTGTCCGCGCTCTGACCGAATCGTGAACAGGTCCAACAGAGCTTGGGTGGGATGTTGTCCTGCACCATCGCCGCCGTTGAGCACTGGGACATCCGCTACCTGGGCGGCCTCTTTGGCCGAGCCAATTTTGGGATGTCGCATTGCAATGATGTCCACGTACCGGTCTATGTTGCGGATCGTGTCGGACAGCGACTCACCCTTGGAAGATGAAGATGTGCCCGCCGATGCGAACCCCACCACGCTACCTCCCAGACGGTTCATCGCCGTCTCGAACGAGAGCCGCGTGCGGGTGCTGGGCTCAAAAAAGAGCGCGCCCAAGACGTAGCCCCGCATCAAATCCAGCGAGCGTTTTTCCTGCACTTGCTTGCGCATATCCTCGGCCACGAGCATGATATGCTCGATTTCCTCGCGCGTAAATTGTGCTCCGTCGAGGATGTCTGTACCCTTGAAATTAACCATTGAAACTTTTTCTCCTTTTTATTGTGTGATTATGGTTCACTGTGGGTTGAGTGTCGCGATGGTCCTTTTGATGAGCTTGGCTGCATCGCGCAAAGTATCTGGGGCGAAATTCGATTAGTAGTTTCATAGAAGATGGTTCCAATTATCGGAATGCCATTCTACTATATGATACTATATCTTTTATCTGTTGTCAAGTGTGATGGGAGCGGATTTAGTAGTGAGGGGAAAAATTCAAGCAGCGGTGTGACTTTTATGGGAAAAGTCACACCGCTGCTGTTACATCGAACTGATCTGTGGTTATGTGTGATTACATTTTACTGCGGGTCGAGCGTCGCAATGGTCTCTTCGACGAGTTTGACTGCGTCGTGCAAGGTGTCAGCGTCGAAAGCGAACTTTGCTCCGGCGGTTTCATAGAGTTGAGGGAGCGGCACAGTGCCGCCCAGGGCCAGCGAGCGCCGGTAGTCGGCGACTGTTCCGGCCTGATCTCGTAATGCGTTGCGCCAGATCTGCACAGCGCCCAGTTGCGCCAGTCCATACTCCACATAGTAGAATGGTATTTGGTGGATGTGGAGTTTGCGGTGCCAGCCGGTCATCATGTCCGGTTCTAGTCCACTCCAATCCACGCCAGGCATAAAGCGCTTCCACAATGCTGTCCATTGGGCGTCACAATGGGTCGGATCCAGCGCCGCATCAGCGTTTTGATATACCCAGTGCTGGAAAGCGTCCACCACAGCCATATATGGCCAAAAGAGCAACATATCTTCCAGGTATTTAGCGCGAGCGCGAGCGGCGTCGGCCTGGCTGTAGAATCCGCCCTCCGTGGCGGTTAGGTATGGCGCTGCCAGCAATTCCATGCTCATCGAGGCTACTTCGGCAAATTCCATTGGAACGTCAAGTTGATGGTGGTAGGGTAGATGATTTGATTCAAAGACGTGGAAAGCGTGTCCACCCTCGTGCAGCAAGGTTTGTACGTCATCGTGTAGACCGACGGCATTCAAAAAGACGAACGGACGACGAGCAACGTCAAAAGCCTCACAGTAGGCGCCAGGGGCTTTGTTCTTGCGATTCTCCAGGTCCATCAATTTTTCTTCTACCATTACGTCAAAGTATGCCCCTAATTGTGGGTCTATGCGATGAAAGATGGACGATGTTTTGGCTTCCAGTTCCGCCACATCAGTAAAGGGGCGTAGGGGTGGGTGGCCAAGTGGGTCCACATTCAGGTCCCACGGGCGCAGCATGTCCACGCCGAGTCGCTGGCGGCGTTTTTCGTACAAGCGGGTTGCTGCGGGGACTACGACTTGCTCAATCGCTTGTTGGAATTGAGCGCAGTTGGCGGGCGTATAATCGAATCGCAGCAGTTGTTGCCAACGGTAAGCGCGATAGTCATCCCCCAAGTCGGCGTTGGTAGCCAATTGTCGACGCAGGCTCAAGAGACGCTGCCACAGTTCATTGATCGCCTCACGATCGGCCAGTTGACGTTCCGACGTCAGTCGCCAGGCGCGCTCGCGCAGGCCCCGGTCAGAGTCCTGATAAACGGGCTGGAGTTGGGCCAACGGGACCTCTTCGCCATCCCACGTCACGGTCTGTGCGCCGGTGATCTTGGCATATTCAGCGCTCAACTGGTGATCCTGGGCCAATAGCGGCAGGTTGGCTTCTCGGAACAAGGCATCCTCGGCCCGCATATTACGCAGGGGGATCTCAAATCCCTCGACTTGCGGTCTGGAGGCCAAGAGTTTTTCCTTGAGCCTTTGTTCTGCGGCGAGGGCGACCGGGAAAATATCTTCCAGATAAGTATTAAAGCGCCGTTCAGCCTCTGCGTCGGCGGTGTTGAGGGTGGTCGCTACAAAGAGGCGTTTGTACATTTCGCTCAAGCACTCTCTCAGGCTTGACCAATCGGTCAGCCATCCGACGACGGTATCGGAAGTCAACTCGCGCGTGGTTAGGTTCTGGAAATATGGCTCTATTTGTGGCCAAGACCACTGCAAAAGATCTGGGGCTGTTTTAGGTAGGGATGTAAACATTCATTCTCCTCGAGTGATGTATTGTGTGCTCTTTTTTTCGTCACGTTAAAAAGTGCTTTAGGATGGGCATTATATAAGAAATTCTAGCACTTGCAAGAGTGTGGGCAACGTGTCGGCGCGTGTGCTTGCGCGAAACCCGGATGATTGGTACAATTGCCGCATATACAAGTTTGTCACGCCACGACGTTTACCGCAAGGAGAAAGGAAACAAACATAATGGATGCTATGGAAACCCCTGTTTCACTGCTCGTTTATGCATACAATGAATATGGCAAAGCTGATAAAGTGCTAAAAGCCCTGAAAGAATTGGACAAGACCGGGATTATTGCCGTGCTCAACGCCGCCGTGCTATCTATGGATAAAGACGGCAAGGTCAAATTGCGCGAGACCGAAGACGTTGATGCCAAACGCGGCGCGATATTTGGTGCGATTGCCGGTGGTTTGGTCGGCCTGTTGGGTGGGCCGGCGGGCGTGATTGTGGGGGCCGCTGCCGGTGCAGCCGCCGGGGGCGTAGCCGCTCACAAGATCGATATGGGCTTTTCCGACGATTACCTCAAGGATCTTCAGCAAAGTCTCAAGCCTGGCAGTTCGGCCATCATCGCGCTCGTCGAACACGAATGGGTTGAAAAAGTGGTTCAAGAGTTGGAGGAGCACGAGGGTCAACTTTTCCGGCAGGCCCTCAAAGCAGACATTGCCGCCCAACTAGCGGGCGACGGTGATAAAGCGCTAGAGTGACTTTGATCTAAGCGCTGAACCCTTCGACAAACTCAGGATATCGTTACCCGACTCCAAGCCCTCCTTCGGAGGCCGTTTGTTTGTCAAAGAAATACCCACGGCCCAGCTATTTTTGCGTTGATCAAAAGATTGCAAGGCCGTGGGTTTGCTTGATATTTTAGCCTGTTAGCGCTGTTTGTATAGAACGGAGTGGTGAACATCCCGAGCCAAGTTTCTTGTGACGTTCGCCAAGGGTGACGATTGCCCCATCCTCGGTGAATTCTTTGACTCGCACGTAATGTATTTTGGTGTTTGCATCTAGCTGCGTTTCCACAAATGTGCAGCGTTTTTTGGCATTGGTCCAGGTGCCAGTGTTCGCATAGATGTATTGGCACGGAATCTCGGCCCTTGTGCGTTCGCTTAGTGACAGTTCCTCTTTGATGTTGAGTGAGAGGCCGTGTATCGTGTACATATGAGTGTGTCCAAAAAGGACAATCTCGGGAACCCCCTTTTTCTCAAAATACTGCGTGGTCGCGGCAGTGTAAAGAATCCCACAGTCATTGATGAGAGCCTCTTCCTTGGAGACGTTGTTCGACATATTCGCCTCCCATTCTTCGTATAGGTTGTCGAACCAATTCTCGATCTGTTTTATTTGTATTGTTTCCGGATAACCGTCAGCCCCCCCCATCTTGATTTGTGACGTCTTGCTCATGCCGGCTGCTTCTGTTACTGCTTTGTAGACCACTTGGGCAAAATCGGCAGCGCCGTGAAATTTCAGGATAAATTCGGCCAACGCTTCCAAATAATTAGGCGAAGAGCCTGTCTTGGCTACTTTTTCCGTCACCGCGCGAGAGATGAAAAAGCCCAGCGGCAGGACGTGGCCTGGATGGCTGTATGAATCCGGTGCATTAAAGAGACAGTACCAGCTACCGTGTTCTGCTGCAATTCCATCCTCTATGAATGCGCCTTTTCCTGCGGCGGTTCCTCGATAGTCAATGGGGTGCGGGCTGAGTATGTCGGTCAGTATTTCCTCGGTCAGCAGCATATCGTGGTTGCCGGGAACATAGACCAGGTTGACATCGCTAGTGGCGACCTCTTTGAGGCTTTCGATCACGGGGACGTTCTGGGTGGCCTGGGCGATTCTGTGGAATTGGTCATCTGGGAGCGGCGGTACCGGATCGAGTTGGGCCGGGTAGACCCACTCGTCGAATAGGTCGCCGAGGATGACAACGTCTTTTACTTGTGGGTCCTCGATTTGGAGTCGCAGAAAATCGGCCAGCATCTGCGGCCGGTCGCCGTAGAACCAGCAGTACGGATACAGGCCGTTTGACTCGAACGAGGAGACGCTCTCTTCGTCTCCCATGTGAATGTCGCTGATAAAAATGCGTTTCGTCCTCTCAGTTACAGCCATAGTTTTTCCTCCTTTGTGATGATGAATGGCTCAGACGCCGTGATGTACCCGTGTCTTGTAGAACAGCAAACGTCCGAGCATTTTTGAGACCAGTACCAATCCAAAGGTCAGGATCGTCGTGATGTCTGACCAATCATCTTTCCCCCAACAAGTTATGTTTGTCCTTGCATGCCATTTGGCAAGCCTTGGAACCAGAGCCGGCCGACGAGTCAAAGCAGAAGGAGTACTGTTTGGTCATGGTTCATACAAAAGCGCCATCATATTCCATTATCTCTGCAATATCGTCTTGTTTGAGATACCTCGGAATGTTGTGCCATTCTTTCAACACTCGCTTGCGTCCTTCTTCGCTAAGCCACCAATTCGAACGGGTCACGTCAGCAGGTTCGTATGATGCAGTAAAGTAGCGGATTCCTTGGGGCAGATGGCGTTTGAGCGTCATCATCACCCTGCGGCAGTGATACCACTTTGTCACTACCAGGACAGACTTGATGTTTCTGAGCTCTATGCATTTTTCCATTTTGGGTCGGGCGAAAACGACATTTTCCAGCGTGTTTGTGGACTTTTCTTCTACAATGATGCAATTTCGTGGTACACTGTTCCGAAAAAGTATTCCCAGGTGCATATTTGCTTCATTTACGCCGGTAAAGCGATTCTCTCCCCCACAGAGTACCACGTATCGTACCACACTGCGCCTGAATAGGTCTGCCGCTATATGAGCTGGTTCGGAACGACGTGTGCCAAAGACGAATGCGAAATCGGCGGATTGTGGCGCAGCCGTATGTACGTCAAGATATTGTGTGATGTGCTCTGCTTCCTCTGTGGATATTTGCACGTTGCCTCCAAAGTCTGGAATGTGGTTCATACTTTTTCAACTTGCACCATAATCGTGTGCTGCGCCGAGCCAAAGGCCAGCGGCGTCCACTGCTCAGAGGTCAACACGTTGACCGACCCACGCCGGTCCACGCCATCGTCGTCGGGCGTCCACCAGGCTCCCTGTGGGATGTTGACCACCCCCGGCAAGATGCGGTTCGTTACCCGACAGGGCAGGATCATTGTCCCGCGCTCGTTGTAAACTCGAACCTCGTCCCCATCGGCGATGCCGCGGGCCTGGGCGTCCAACTCGTTGATGAACACCCGCTGTGGAAATGCCTCCCGCAGCCAGTCCACGTTGTCGTGGATCGAGTGAACCCGACCCATATAGTGATGGCCGATGGCCTGGAGGGGATATTTTTCTGCCTCTGATCCAAAGGGGCTTTCCCACTCTTGGATGTACTTTGGTACCGGCGGGATTTCTGCCGGATTCCCCATATCGTACAATTGCTTTGAGAAAATCTCAATCTTGCCGGAGGGGGTATCCAACGGGTGCGCTTCTGGATCGGCGCGAAAATTGGCAAAGGCGACGGTCGGCTGCGTGACCGGCTCGGCGTACACGCCAACGTTGGAGGTTTCAAACTCGTCGAGCGAGGGCAGACTCGGAAAGCGCGTCTCGCGGTAATGATCGAGGATCCACTCGACCCAGCCGCGTTCGTCACGGCCCTCGGTGTACGCATCTCCGATGCCCAGGCGTTCGGCCAGTTCGGCGCAGATACGATAGTCGCTCTTGGTCTCGGCTAGCGGCTCGACCAGCTTGGGCATTAGGATCACGTCGGTGCAGTACTTCCAGCCATCCTCCAGGCCCCAGGTCTCGAACTGGGTGCAGGCCGGGAGCAAAATGTCGGCAAAGCGGCCCGTGGGGGTGAGAAAATTGTCTTGCACGACGATGAATTCGACCAGGCGCTCGTCGCGCAGGATTTTGACGGTGCGGTTGATGTTGGCGTGCTGGTTGATCAAGGCGTTGCTGGCGACGGCATAGATCAACTTGACGTTGTTCTCCAGCCACTCGACCCCGGTCACGCCGTCCTGAGGCCCCATCTCCTGGCCGCGCAGCACGGCCTCCGTCCACAGGAAAACGGGGATGGCGGCTCGGGCCGGGTTCTCGCCCACCGGGAAGACGTTCCAGAAAGGACCACCTTGCGGGTGCAGGCCCAGCCCGCTGGCCCACCCACCGGGCACGCCCACGTTCCCGGTGATGGCAGCCAGCACGCACCCGGCCCGGACAGCCTGCTCGCCGTAGGCCCGGCGCTGCATCCCATAGCCCTGGTAGAGCACGCTTGGCTTGATGGTGGCGTATTCGCGGGCGATGCGCGTGATGGTGTCCCGGGGCACGGTGGTGATCTTTTCGGCCCAAGCTGGGGTTTTCGCCACGCCATCCTTATGGCCCAGGATATAATCTTTGTAGCTTTCGGCTCCCTCTGTACCTTGGGGCATTTGGGATTCGTCAAAGCCGACACAATGGGTGCGCACAAACTCGACGTCATACAGGTTTTCGGTGATCATTACGTGGGCCATCGCGCTCATCATGGCCACGTCGGTGCCGGGGCGGATGGGCACCCACTCGTCGGCCAGGCTGGCGGCGCTCAGCGTGTGGCGCGGGTCGATGCAGACGACCCTGGCCCCGTTCTGGCGGGCCTGCTTGACAAAGAAATCGCTATTGGTGCCGTCGCGCATCTCGGCCGGGTTCCAACTCCACATCAGGATATATTTGGCGTTCAGCCAGTCCAGGCGGTGGTTGCCGGTGTGCAGGGTGCCATACACGGTGGGAGTGGCGACGTTGATGGCGGCCCAACTGTAGCTGTTAGTTATCCCCAAGCAGCCGCCGAACAGGTTCATCAAGCGGCGGGCGGTCTGCGAGCCGTTGAGTTGATTGTAGCTGCCGGTGCCATAGGGTACGAACATAGCGCTGTTGCCATAGGTTTGTTTGACCCGCTGCATCTCGCCCGCCACTGTGTCCAGAGCCTCGTCCCAGGAGATGCGCTCGAACTTGCCCTCGCCGCGCTCTCCCACGCGCTTCAGCGGATACTTGAGCCGGTCCGGGTGGTACTGGCGGCGCAGGTAGGCCCGCCCGCGCACGCAGGCCCGCAGTTGGGGAGCAGTGGGGGTATCCGGGCGGTCGTCGGCGTCGAGGTGGGTGATGATGGGCTGCCCGGAGGCATCCTCACTGACGTGGGCCACCAGCAGGCAGCGTCCGCCACAGTTGTGGGCCGGGCAGCCTACCCGGACAAGGTGTTCCAGGGAGCTATTCTGCGCGTTGGGTGTCGTTTGTTTTTTGCGAAATAGATTTAACACGTTGTTGGTAATAGAATCGACTTTGTCTATCGGTGGTTCTAGTGCGAAAGACTTGGTTTGGAAACAACAATTTGCCAAATTATACCCCGACGAGGGTGCTTGCACAAACTGTCGCTGATGGGGGTTATCGAAGCGGAACAAGAATGAAAAATCAACCCCAAAAAACAGGCTGCGAATGTTAACAAAATGAGCGTAAAATGGGGCATCTCACACAAGGAGGTGCCCTATGAGCACACAAACTCACAAAGTGGGTGGCCCCAGTTCCACTACCGAGGCCACCCGGTTCCAACAAGCGCAGGCGGGGTGTTCTGCCAGTCTGAACGAACTAATGGAGCGTCACGACGGCTTGGTCCAGGCAGTCGTACGCCAGCAGGTGTTGGGCGATTTGCCTTACGCCGAGGCTGTGCAAGCAGGTCGAATTGGCCCTGTACTTATGACGTACAGGACCAAGTGCCTGTGGCACGCCATACAGGGATTTGATCCCTGCCGAGCTTTGGCTTTCTCTACTTATGCATGGACGTGCATTGTGCGCCAGGTATGGCGGGAAGTCAAGACCCACGATCGTTTCAGTTCCTCGTCTGCGATTGTCGATGGACATAGCCCCCTCAATGAACCAGACCCGGCAACAGTATGGGAAGCAGAGGTGGTGCGACAAGCACTCAGTGATGCAGTAAGCCGTTTGTCCCAGCGTTTGCAGTACGTCATCGTGGCCCGTTATGGTTTGAGCGGAGATTCCCCAGCTATCTATCGTCTAATCGGTGCCGATTTAGGTCTCACCGGCGAGCGGGTGCGACTATAAGCGAAGCGGCGCACTCTGAAGCTCTGATGTGGTTGCGTCATCCAGCGCACTCCTATGTGTTACGTAGTCTGCTGGATCGTCATACTCTGAAAGAGTACGAACGCGCCGACGATTTGGCCCAGCAGTGGTTGCAGTGGAGAGGAGGGCGTCGTGGTCGCTAATTACGCCTCTGTCAAGACCTGTACCCAAGATATCACTGACATAGTTGAATGCGATCTGATGCCGTTGGAAGAGCATCTACCAATGGTTTGGTCTATGTCGCCAGACACGTCATCTAAGACACCGCGATCACTGAAAACCACGGGACTCACTGCCGTCGAGACCCGTGCCCAGGATCCAACTTTTGTAGTCCAATGCAGTCTGATGGGACTCAAAGATTGTCTGCCGCTGAGCTGGCCTATCCCACCGAATACACCTCCCTCGCCCAAGAAGAGCTATCGCTCCCAGTACGTCTATTCGGGTTGGGATGACTTGTTAGATTCCACAGCCTGGGAATATCTCTCCGAGTTTGACCTCATACTGCGTTTGGTGGATTTCAGCCCTCTGCGCGATATGCTCGCTCATCTGTTAGGGTGGACCTCAGCCCGGGGGCAAACACCTTTCGATCCCATTACGATCTTTCTCATGACTGGTTGGCAAATCACTAACCACTGGAGTCGGGCCGAGTTGCTATGCCAAATCCGTAACCCGCGCAACGCAGACTATGTCCAGCGCTTTGGCATCAAAGACGGCATCTTTCCCACTGAAGGCGGATTGCGTTATTGGCTCACTGCCCTTGGTCGACATTCTACTTCTGCAGAAACTGTTCTTGTGGACGAGGAACGACTCATTCAAGTCGCCGTCCAGCATCTCAATCACCTCATTGCCCAGACCGTGAATCTCATCGTCGAAACTGGCTTTCTCAGCTCTGAAGCCTGGTTGCGAGCCCTCGTTTGCCCAGATGGAATGATTCACGACGCGGCTTCCAGTATGTGTTGTTCTTCTACGCAAGATACCTGCTATCAACCCACCACTCCCGATGATCCACGTCCCTGCCCAGCCAAA
>JAAEPW010000439.1 GCA_024232355.1 Chloroflexota bacterium
CGATCAAGCACGATGCACTTTACCAGGCCATTGATAAACTGCCTGAAAACACATTGATTGAACTGGCAAGGTTTATCGAGTTTCTCCAGTTCAAGTCTCAACGTGATGCGCAGGTGAGTGATGACATGGCGACCAAAGACGAGCCTCCCTTCAACCCGGTCTACTTTCCCGAGGGAATCTTGCAAGACTATGAATTTTCACCCGAATTCATCGCCGGTGCCAGAAAAGAGTTGTGGACTGGCTTTGGGGTAGGGCTGGAATGACAGACCTCGTGACCGATACACACGCCGTCATCTGGTATCTTTCCAGGAACAAACGCCTGTCACACAAGGCACGTACCATTTTTCAACGAGCACAGGCTGGCTACGGTCACATCGTCGTTCCAAGTATCGTGTTGGTAGAAACCATATTCCTGGCGCAAAGAATGCGAGTTAAAGAGGACATAACCAAGATCCTGTTGACACTGACCGAAGACCCTACCGATGGCATTTACATCTACCCTCTCAACAAAGCCGTTGTTCAAGCCTTGAGCCACTTTGGCCCAGCAGCAATCCCCGAACTGGCCGACCGCATTATTGCGGCCACAGCGCTTCATCTGGACCTGCCTTTACTGACCGCAGATTCAACCATCCAGGAATCCAGCCTGATCAAAACTGTTTGGTAAATTTGTCATAGCGGTTCCGACAAAACCCGGCGAGAGCCACATTCGTTCCATTCCAAATTCACTATAGTGCAACCAAGACCCCCAGCACAGGCTCTTCAGGCCGGTGTCACCCCCACCCATTCACACCAGAGTGACTTCAACCAGGTCCATCGGCGCAGAAACCGGGTTTTTTTACAAGCACAGCGGCAAAAACCTGGTTTCTCACCCCAAAACCCCAACCAACCACCAATCCGCCAAACCCGCGTCCAATTCCCTACCCCTCTCGACCCGCCGGAACAACCCCATCGTGAATTTCCCCATCCGCGGCCATCCCCTCCACGCGCAATACTTCACACCTGGATTGCTTCAATCTCAAAGATTGAAGCAATCTGAACACTACTGACCCCCACCCAGCACAGGCTCTTCAGGCCGGTGTCGAGCAAACCCAACAAAATCAGCGTCCCTCTGCGTTCGTCAGCGTCCCACCCTAATCTACCACCAACCCCACCTCCCCCTCCCCAAAATGCCCCGCCAGGTCCCACCCCCGCACCACCACCCGCGCCTCCCCCGCCGCGCACACCTCCCCCGTTACAAACCCATACCACCCCCCCTGCTCCCGCCTCATCTCCCCCTCCTCCACCACCTCTCCCTCCGCTCCCACCACCACGACCTCCACCCGCGTCACCCGCACATCGTCCACCACCCGCGCCCGGATCACCTCCCCCGCCTGCCCCGAATACCCGCTCGCGTCAACCGTCTCCACCACCGGCGGATTGAACCAATCTCGCACCGCCACATTATACGCCGTCCGCGGCGTCCCCTCCGCCAACTCGGCATAAATCGGCTCCGCCCGCGCCGCATCCTTCGCATAAGCCATCGCCTCGCGGAACCGCCCCTGCTGCGCCTTTTGCGCCTTCGAAAACACCCGGTCCGGCCCAAACTCCGGCTTTTTGCACACAATCGTCCGTCCCGCCTTGTCCCGCTTGAACACAATCTGATCCCCCAGCGCCCCCCGCAGCCCCTGCAACACCAAATTCTTACTCACCCGTGCCATCACACCCTCCTTTCTTCACTAACCTCGCCCCTCTTGATCCATTCCGATCAAACCCCGTCACACCACCGAGACTTTATCTACTATCCTCCGCCACTCCTTCGGCACTCCTTCGACACTCTAACGTCAAAGAGCCTACAACCAGATTATACACCCATTTTACCCACATTACAATCCCCATCCCCGCGCCTCTCCAACTAGACATGCCTTGCCGAACAAGAGATCACACAAGCGCCTCAAAAACCATTGTCACCTTTGCGCCTTTGCCGTGAAACCAACCATTCGTGAAATTCACCAATTCGTACCATTCGTGATTCAAGCGCTTGTACTTTTCCCCCCACAATGCTATACTCCAACACCACACACACCACTCGACAAAAATCCAAAATGTAAACCTGCAAGGAGGTGAAAAATGTAAACCCACACACGATCCCATACACGTAACCCAAAACCATAAAACAACCAAAAATAGGAGGTATCCTCGTGAAAAAGCAAATCGTTTACCTGACACTCTTACTCGCCCTGTGCACCCTCGCACTGAACAGCTCCGCCCTGGCCCAGCCAGGCGCGCAGAGCGGTGATAACCCAGGCACCACCACCATCCACTCCGACGCCATCGTCTGGAACCTGAAAACCGCCTACAGCCAGGCCACCCTCACCATCTCTGGCCCAGGCGACCTCGTGCTCCGGCAAGA
>JAAEPW010000440.1 GCA_024232355.1 Chloroflexota bacterium
ACCGGGCCGCGTGTGTGACACCTGGTCTAGCGCTGCACCATAGGAAGGTAGACTGAAAAGATGACCTCAGCCTGGAACGGATGTGTCTCGACGTTGGTCTCGATTTTGCCGTTCGAATCTATCGTCCGCACGCTCAAGCTGTGTGGGCCCTCAGGCAGGTTTGTGAGAGTGATGTCAAAATCTTCGATGGGGCTATCAAACGCACCGTCACGTGCCACGGTGTCTTGCCACTCATCGCCGTCAACGCTAAATTGCACGGTCGTCACCGAGGGCGTATCAGGGCCATAGGCGGCTGCGGCTATACCCTCAAAGTGGAGCGACCTGTCCGCCGGAACGATCTCTGGCCGGGAGGTCAATAAACTGTCAAGCTCCCCGTCCACCGGGTCGGAAACAAGAGTGATCGCGAACCAAAAGGTCGAAACCAGCCCCTCCGAGTTTGTGGCCTGAATCGCTACAGTGTGCAGCCCCGGCGACAGTGACTCGACTTCTAGTTCAAAGGTCTCGGTCAACGTGTCAAAGTGGCCGTCTTGTGCCAAAGCTGACACCCAGGTCGTATCGTCCACCAGGGCGTCCACAGTCGCAATGTCCACGATGGTTGTACCAGGCAGCCGAGATGAAGCGACTGGCTCTTGCCAGGCCTGGCCGCTAAAGCTGAACCCCCCGTCGTTTGTATCTTCCAGGCTGGCGTCGAGTTGCGGCGCAGCGTCCACTGGGTCCAACACGCCATTGGCGTTGGTGTCCCACCAACCGATCTGGCCCCGGGCGAAATAGTCAACAGAGTGAGTGCGGTAGGGATCAATGCCGCCGCGCATAATGCTAGACTCGTTGCTTTGGCAATCGCCGCCGGCCTGGCTATTGCCGTTTTTAGCATTGAGATAGCCCGACCAAAGATCGCAATGCTGCCCTGACGAGGGATACTGATCACGAGCGCGAAAGATGTGGCCTATCTCGTGGGCGGCCACTGCGTCCATATTGTTTATGCCATAGCCGCTATTGTCATACGTCATCACCATGAACGGCCCGCCAAAATAAGCATAGGCAAAGTAACGGTCATAAAAGCTGCCGTCAGAGTCGGCGCTGCTATCGACGACAAAGATAGCAAAGGCCCAGTCAGAGCCAGTGCGATCACGCAAATCGTTGATGTAATCGCGCACGGCGCTGAAAAAGTCGCCGTTCTCAAAACCGAGAGCGGCCATTGTCTCGCCGATCCAATATCCCTCTTCCCCTTGAGGATGAGTAATTGGCTCATAACCGGTGGGCAGCAGATGAGATTCGACAGTAAAGTTGAGATGTGCTGCTGGCTCTATGCCGGCCCACCAATCCAGGGCGTCTTGTATCTCGGACTGCACCTGCACCATCTCTGCATCGGTCCAATCCTCACGGTTGGAATCGTGGCTGCCATTGCTTTCGGGAAAAATCAATCCCACGGCCACATCCCCAATCATGTACTCGCTGCTCTGATAATAGCCGGGGGCGTCCGGCGACACGCCGGCTAGAGCCGACGCACCAGTTTGATTCTGGAAATTGAAATCTGCATCCGGGGCGAAAAGCATGTCGTTGGCGATAATGAAGGTGTTGGCAGTGGGGGCATTCGGCGCAGCTATGGCCATTGTCGGCCACAAGAAGAACGATGAAAGAAAAAGCACTAGGTTTCTCCACCTCGGCCAACGGTGGAATTTTCTGTTTTTAATCACACACCTTACTCCATTCAAGCACATAAAAAGACCAAGCACACCGGTCTTATTGTCGCAGAATGGAGCCAAAATGGCGTTGTGACAAGGTTGGGATAGAGTTAGGCTAGGTAAAAAATTAATTGGTGGCCAGACGATAGCCTACCCCACGGACGGTGATGATGTGGCGGGGGTTTTTGGAATCGTTTTCGATCTTGCGGCGCAAGTGGTGAATATGCCACTTGATAAGTTCGCGCGCTTCGTTGACGTCTGTCTGGTAACCGGTGGCCTGACGGAGTAATTCCTGGGGGGAGACTACGGCCGGAGCGCGGTCAGCCAGCGTCACCAGCAGGTTGAACTCGGTAGGCGTCAAGCCCAATTCTTGCCCGTTGGCGCGGACCAGGTGTCTTTGCAGATCAATTTCGATGGAACCGTGGGACAGCAGACCTGGGTTGGATGGTGGGGGTAATGGTTCGTTGGGGGGAGACTCGTCACCGAACAACTGCAAGGACTGCAAGCCGACCAGGTTACGTTCCAGTTGGCGGAGCAGCCGCTCTCTCCTATCCCGTTGTTGGCGACGTTCCAAGCCCCGGCGCACAACTTGTTCCACCGCGTCCAGGGCAAAGGACTTGATCAAATAGTCATGCACTTCCAGACGCAGCGCTTCGATGGTCGAATCAATCGAGGGGTTGGCCGTCATGATCACCAGC
>JAAEPW010000441.1 GCA_024232355.1 Chloroflexota bacterium
GGCATGCTTTTCGGCTGTCCACACTGTCCACAGCCTAGGGGGCCAATCATGCTCCCTAATTTTTGTTCATGGTTGTCTCACCAAACTTGACACATTCCGCCCATCACCTCCACCACCAACGCAGCCCCAGTCCACTCCCTCGCCGTCTCCCTCTGTTCTGCCCAGGTAGTGCATTGGCTTGTACCCTTGGGCCGGGGGCGGTGGAGTGCGGGGGCTTTCGGGGAGGTGGGCCTGGATATGGCGCTTTGGTTTGCTGTGATGGGTGTGGGGTGGTTGCCAAGCGTAACTACTTGTCAACGATTCCTGTCAGAGAAATGTCCTGCCAGAGCACGTACAAGGCGGCAGAGCCAGTCAGCACGTCCGTCAACAGCCACAGGAACGCAGCCAGCCCGGACTCTGCTTCCAGCGAGGCCATGCGGGTGCTCCAGTTGATACAGTTTGCTATTCCATAAGAGATCATCGCCAGGGTGAGGAGAGCGAAGGGCTTTTTCGATTGCTCCGCCGTTCGTGTCCAGACCAAGATGGCTGCATAGATCAGCACAGCATCCATGATGGGATAGATTGCGCCCGACAAGAAATACAAGATGTGCGACAACTCGACGTCGGGCGAGGCCAGCGTGGGTCGAAACACGAGCAGCCAGGTTGCCGCCGTCACCGCAGCCGCCACCGTAACCAGGCTTGCCCACTGCTGTCTGCCCGGCCTGCCTGTACAGCGCCAGAACGCCACGAATACCACGATGTACCGGGTAACGTAGATGACGTCGATCCAGCCAAAGAGGGCCACGCTTTCCCCGGTCGCCATTTCGCTCGCTCCCCAGGCGACGTTGGACACTAGGTTGAGCGCCCAGCCGGTAGCAAGAAGTGCCCAGAATGCTCTGTTGCTGATGGAGCAACGGCTTGTCCACCACAACAGCACTGTGAGCATAATGGTGAGCAGAAATGACAGAATTACATCCAACATCATCTCTTGTCTGATCGGCAGAGGGTAGGTCAGCAGCCAAGTGAGCGCGATCAATGCGCCAATGCTGGCAAAGATGCGGGATGCGATTCTGTTTCTGATGCTCACCATAGGTGACATAAGATCTTCTTTTGATAGTTTGTGTGATCAATGATACCATTGTATTCTGATTTCGACGGGCGTCAAGCAAGGTCTGTACCTCTTGCTGGCTATTATCAAAACGGCTTAGTGGTAGCGACACGATGGTGGAGCATCTTGGCTTAGGCTTGGAATTGCTGCATAGTTCTGGTTGTATCACAATGTAGAAGTCTGGACTAGCACACACTTGAACTCCGCTCCCTCGCCGTCTCCCCCTGGTCTGCCCAAGTGGTGCATTGGCTTGTTCCCTTGGGCCAGGGACGGTGGAATGCGGGGGGGGCTGCTGTGCCTTTCGGTGGGACGGGCCGGGAGAGACTTTTGGATGCGTTGTGGTGCTGGGAAGGATCGATGGGTGGCGTTGTCTGTGACCACAAGCGGGGGGTGACTGCTGTTAATGGGTTGATGGGTTGGCCTTGTTGTGGTGATTGGCGATTTGTGGGCAATCATTGACAAATGGGCGCTGTGGGGCAGGGAATGATCGGTGGGTGGCGTTGTCTGTGACCACAAGCGGGGAGGTGATCGCTGTTGATGGGCTGGCCTTGTTGTGGTGATTGTCGATTTGTGGGTGGTGATCCTTGCCCCCGCCCCATCGCTCACCACCGCCGAAGCCGAGGCTCGATCCCTCAGCTCACCTCGCTTTCTTCCCGTGAGAAAACCTGGTGATGAACCTCGGGCCAGGGGCGATGGAATGCGGCGGGGGGAGTTGGGCGGTGGGGGCACTCTGCCGCTGCTGGCGATCGGGATTGTTGTTGGTGTGTCCACAGATTGCCTCAAGAACCATCAACCTGACTTGCCTCATTGCCTCCGCCGCCGACGCGCCTCAGCCCGCTCCCTCGCCGTCTCCCCCTGGTCTGCCCAGGTGGTATATTGGTTTGTTTCCTTGGGCCAGGGGGCGATGGAATGCGGGGAAGAATCGGTGAGAGGCGTTGTTTGTGACCATAAGCGGGGATGTGGCTGCTGTTGATGGGTTAGCCTTGTCGTGGTGATTGACGGTTTATGGGTGATGACCCTTGTCCCCGCTCCATCGCTCGCCACCGCCGAAACAGAGGCGCGATCCCTCGGCTTACATCGCTTTCCCCCGTGTAAACCCTGGTAATGAGCCTCGGGCCGAGGGCGATGGAGTGCGGCGGGAGGAGTTGGCGGTTGGAGGTGAGCGCGCGTGGGTGGGGTTGGGCCGATTGAGGAGAAGTGGGGAGGTATCCACAGATTGCCGCAGAGGTTATCTGCCTAACCTACCCCATCACCTCCACCGCCGACGCAGCCCCTATCCGTTCCCTCGCCGTCTCCCCCTGGTCTGGTCAGGTGGTGCGTTGGCTTGTTTCCTTGGGCCAGGGGCGGTGGAATGCGGGGGGGGAGTTGGGGTTGTGGGCGGGGAAGAATTGGTGGATGGCGTTGTCTGTGACCACAAGCGGGGGGGGAGGCTGTTGCTGAGGGGTTGGCCTTGTCGCGGCGATTGGCGGTTTGTGAGTGGTGACCCTCGCCCCCGCCCCATCGCTCGCCCCCGCCGATTTTCCCTTCAATCGTCTGTTTAACGTGTCTTTCAAGCTTTTCCTCAACTCGTTCGCGCCTTCCATTGAGATGCTTTCTTATTCCCTTCGCCGACTTACTGCGACAGCCTTAATCGGATGTTGTTTTGACAGGGTGCTTTTGCGCTGCTATAATGCAATTAGCATAAAAAGTAAATCTCGTTGCAAGGGGAAGAAATGACACGTTCTGAATTACTGATCGACTTGTTCAACGTAAACGCATGGGTGCTCAAGAAGCAAACTGATGGACTGACTCACGAGGACAGCTTGCTACAACTTCCGTTCCGTGGCAATTGTCTCAACTGGGTATTGGGACACATTGTTGCCGGACGAAACAGCATTCTGGGACTCTTGGGGGATTCACCCATCTGGGGCGAAGAAGAACAAGCTCCATACAGGCGCGGCTCTGAACCAATCACCTGTGATAAGAATGTACATTCTCTGGAAGAACTTTTGAACGATTTCCACCGATCACAAACACTCTTGGTAGCTGCACTAGAACACATTCCCCAAGAGAAACTTGAGAAGATCATCGAGACCTTCAGAGGCGAGAAATCTCTAGGAGATCACGTGGCTTTTCTTCAGTGGCACGAAGCTTATCACATTGGTCAATTGGAGCTTTTGCGACAATTGGCGGGCAAGGATGATGCAGTTGTTTAGCTGATAGGGCTCATAAATGATTTTTGCCCCCTCTACAATGGGGCAAGTGCGTCATTTGAATTCACGCACAACCAGAAGCCTCCATAGGCACTTTCGGGTCCAATTTAGCCAAGAAATCGCTACTTTGGACGTCAAAGCCGCCGATGTTGACGGAAAAACGGATAAACTGGCTTCAAATGTTAGCTTTTCCTGCACGATTCAAATGATGCACAGGGAAACCGGAAAATCATTTATGAAACCTACATGCTACGAGGAGGTCCAAATGGGCAAAGAAACCAGATTGTTCAAAAGCGAAGAACGAAAGAGCCGGACAGATGTGAGCGCGTTTCTTCATCAACTCGCCGACAAGATCGCAGAGGGCCAGGTTGTGCTACGGCAAGGACAGGAGGAGATTACACTGCAACTCGCCCACAATCTGATCCTTGAAATCCAAGTAGAAGACGAAGACAAGAAACGGAAGGGCATCCAGCACAGCCTTGAGGTGGAGATCAAGTGGTTCGATGACGACGCTTCGGGCGGACCTTTGGAGTTAGGATAGCCGTTGTTGAGCAGTTCGGCTCAAAGTCCACGGAGACTGATATGGTCACTTGTCTCTGGTGCGGTACAAACTATACGACTCTCCCAACCAAGCTGTAGAAACTGTGGGGGCTCTCTGTCACTTCCGGCGTAAAGGTCTTCAGAGCCAACTGCGGAGGGGATAACAGTACCGCCTCCAGCGCCGTGTGACGTGCCACGGAACTATGTCCGACGGACTCTTGCCGTTGATGGTTGGGCAATCGCCGAAGGGGTTTTTCTGTTGCGGGGAATCATTTTCAGCCTAGCATCACCTTTGACTACGGCGATCAAATTACATCATTGGAATGGAACCGCAGATGGACGCAGATTCACACGGATAAATTCTACATCAGTACGGTGCCATCGGTAATGACCCATCCTAATGCGGACGCGCTTTGTCAAGTCCCAAATTGGGCAATGATCCGGCGATAGGCGCGCGACGATAACGCGGCGAAACATCAATTTTTTTCGCTGTGCTATACAGAGCCAACTGCTTGCGTGCGTGATCAGCCATGCTCTTTGATCCTGGTGGTGGTGACCCTCGCCCAACCCCACCTCGCCCGCCCCCGCCGAAACAGAGGAACGATCCCTCGGATCACCTTCGCTTTTCCTCCGCAATACTGTCCGGATACCCCCCATAGCACCTTAACAAAAACCACAAAATTTGGTAACATTGCTGCAACTCTACCGTTAAGGAGGCAGCAATGGTTGATTCAGACATCGCCAGAGATAAGCAACGCACCACGTTCAACAAGTCGATCGAACCGATCTTGTCATTTCTTGAGCGACACGAACGTAATCATCCACCTCACCACCGTGAGAAGTTTCACTTTGCAGACTTTGTGAAGAAGTTGGTTTACCACTTTGCCAAGAACTGCGAGTCGGGTCGACAGTTGGTGACCGATATTGAGACCGCACCACCTGAATTGGAGTTAGGTGAAGTGAAACGCTCAACATTCTTCGATGCGTTTCAGCGATTCCCAGTCGTCTGCTTTACCAACCTCTTGGCCTTTTTGCTGGCGACAGTGATGTGGCAATCCATCCCCGAGTTGGATCTACTGGGCAAGTTGTATTGTGTGGACGGCTCAATCTTTCCTGCGATAGCCACCATGTTATGGGCCAAGTACTCGAGCACCCATCAGGCGATCCGCTTGCACCTCTGTTTCGAGTTAAACCGCA
>JAAEPW010000442.1 GCA_024232355.1 Chloroflexota bacterium
GGCTTTGGTGTGGTGAGCGTGCGTGGCAGGGTTAGGGAGAAGAGAAGAGGTGTCCACAGATTGCCACAGGAGCCATTGGTCTGATCTGCCTCATTGCCTCCGCCTCCGACGCAGCTCAGATCCGCTCCCTCGCCGTCTCCCCCTGGTTTGCCCCAGGTGGTGCATTGGCTTGTTTCCTTGGGCCGAGGGTGGTGGGATGCGTTGTCTGTGACCACAAGCGGGGGGTGACCGCTGTTGATGGGTTGGCCTTGTTGTGGTGATTGCCGGTTTGTGAGTGGTGACCTTTGCCCTTGCTCTATGGTCGGGATCGCCGTTAGTGTGTCCACAGATTGCCACAGGAACCATTGGTCTGATCTGCTCATTGCCCCCGCCGTGACCCACTCCGCTCCCTCGTCGTCTTCCCCTGGTTTGCCTAGGTGGTGTCATTGGTTTGTTCCCTTGGGCCGGGGGTGGTGGGGTGCGGGGTGGGGAGTTGGCGGTGAGATGCGTTGTCTGTGACCACAAGCGGGGATGTGATCGTTGCTGATGGGTTGGCCTTGCTGTGGTGATTGGTGGTTTGTGGGTGGTGATCCTCGCCCCTGCCCCTCGCTCGCCACCACCGAAACAGAGGCTCGGTCCCTCGGCTCGCATCGCTTTTCCCCCCGTGAGAGAACCTGGGAATGAACCTTGGGCCAGGGATGATGGAATGCGGGGTGGAGAGTTGGCGGTGAGGGATGGGTCACTGCCCCAAATGGAGAAATTGCGCTCAGGTGTAGAACGGATGTACTTCCTAGCCAGGACATCAACGAATGCTGCTTTGTAAAAACGCTCTAGCTACCGTCCGTTCGATCAGGCTCCGGGGGTGGGTTGTACGCAAAAGACTGTCCCCGGGACGGTGGCTGGGAGCGAGTCTGTAGCAGAAAATAGCTTTACGATGCCGAGGAATTACTTCGTCTGACAAAAAAATCACCCTTTTCTCACTCTTGGTTCGTGTGAAGAACGATTGCCACACGATGATAAATTATGTTATAATGTTCTAGTTAGCGCAGCGTATATTTGAGATGCAGGTTTGATCACTGCACAAGTCGAGATTTGAGAGGTAACTCTCTATTATTTAGGAAAAAGATCATGCATTCACCCAAACGTAAAAATCACCGCCTATATCTCACCCTGGCCCTGATGGGCCTGCTCATTCTGTTCGGCTGGTCCAAGTTGGCCGAGGCCAGGCCGCCTACGGCCAAACAGCGCCTGGAGCAAGCGTGGAGCATCGCCGCCGACGTCGGTCGTTTCGAGTACCAGACCAACGTGGAGCAAATCACTCGCCCCACTGCCCGGTTGGAAAATGCCGGGCGTTCTCCGACCCGCCAACAACTGCGAGCCGAGGGCTGGGTAAACCGGCCCGAAAACGCTATGCAACTGCGCCTCTGGTCCTCGCAAACCAGAGGTCAGGGCATCGAACTAAAAGTCGAAGGTGAACGTGCCTACGGTCGGACGAACGACAACGACGTGTGGGCCGAGATCCCCAACCCCACCGACATCTTTGCCCCTGGCGGCGACCCGCTTGGCTTTCTGGTGGCAGCGGAGAACGTTCGGGCAGGGGATGGGGGGCAGGGATTGGAGGGGCAGGAACTGACCCTGGACGACGTCTTGGGCAACCCCCAACTCGCGAATCCAAATTCCCAACTGCCAGGTTCTACTTCCTACACCTTTGACCTCAGCGGTCCCCGCTACGCCGCCTACGTCCGCGACCAATTTGAGGCCGACATGCGTGGACGGGGCGAACTCCCGCCTGGCCTGCGGCTGGGACTGGTACGCCAATACACAGATATGACCGGCTACGGCGAAATCTGGCTCGATGAGACCGGCCTGCCCGTCCGCCAGACTATCCACCTGGAATTTCCACCCCAACCCGGCGACTATGACTGGACCGCAGCCGACATCACCACCACCTTCTCCGGCTGGAAGCAAGGATCGAGAGGCTGGAATCAGGGAGCGGTTATCCTGGCCCAGCTAGAAGAAAATCCCAAACAACTTTTTTCCGACCCTTACTCCCTGCTCCCTACTTTTTACTCCCTGACACCTGATCTCCAATCCCTACTCTTTAACGTGGGCCTCTCTCTCCTTCTCTTTGCCCTGGCCCTGGTGGCCTTTACCCACCGCCGCTCTCGCTATTTTTACGGTGGATTGGCCATCGCTCTCACTGTCTCAATGCTGGTTACGCCCCTGTTGCAATCGCACCAGGTCTATGCCTTTACCACCCGCCAGCAGGCCAAACAAGCCGAATTTGAACAGCAGCGTGCAACCTCCCAGGCTGCTCAAGATGCGCAGGCTAAATTATTACGCTCAACCTACGACCCCACGGTTAACCCTTTAGCAATTAGCAACGAACAATTCACAATTCACAATTCTTCTGCCCCCCTACTCCCTGCTTCCTATTCCCTACTCTCTATTCCCGCTGATTGCGACCTGGCCGACCTCGCCGCCGACTGCGACGGCGACACCCTGACCAACGGCACCGAAATCACCAAACTGGGCACCGACCCCACCCGCGCCGACACCGACGGCGATTTCATCAGCGACAAAACCGAGGTAACGGGCTTTAGCCAGGGCGGCCACACCTGGTATCTCGACCCGCTCAACCCCGACAGCAATGGCGATTTTGTGATGGATGGCTCCGAGTGCCCCCAACGGATGGACATCGACGGCGACACCGGCCAGATCAATCCCGACATTACGCCGGGTGTTTGCACCAACACCGACAGCGACTCTGCGCCTGACGTCTTTGATTACGATGACGACGATGACGGCGTGCCGGATAATGTCGATCTGGCGCGGCTGGCCAAATCCGCCCAGTTTGACAGCGTGGGCGACGACCTGGAATTCAACCTGACCCTGACCGGCAACGGTGAACCCATCTTTGTCGATTTTCAGATCCGCCCACCCAACCCCGACCACCTGTACCAGACCAGCAACGTGCTCGACTGGCCCAGCAACGACACCGCCGGCCAGGTGCGGCGCGTGTTCAACAACACCTTTGCCGAGACCCCCGGCTATAAAGACACCTATCGCGGCGATCGGGGCGATATGGTCCTCAACCCGATGCTAGAGTTTGAGATTTCCTTCGATGCCACCAACCCCAGCGCCGGGCTGCCCATCACCCCTACCATGACCAGCGCCGACATTAGCAGCTATGCTGACCTCTCCTGGCTGGATACCGAGGTGCTGACTCAACTAGGCATCTCTGTGAACGAGGGCGAAAACAACACCCTGATGCTGTGGATTCCCCTGACCTATGTGCAGGATGAACTGGCCGGTGATACCCGCGTGGCCTGGCAGGCCCGCATGATGTACCACCCGGAAACCAGCCAAACCACATTGGGCGACAATCAAACCGTGCGCCTCATCTGGATGATTGAGGCCCTGACCGACAACTGTTCCCCGCCCGCTGGTGAGGATTACGATGAATATTGTGCCGACAAATCCAACTGGACCACCAGCAACAGCGTCATCCAGACCTACTATGAGTCGTTCACCCTGACCGGCCTGACCGTGCGCGAAGACCACGGCCTCGACGTCGCCATTATTGCCCAGCCACCGGGGACGGGCAATGCCAATTACGATGACCAATTGTGGCACATGGCCGACAGCCTGCAAACAGCGCTCATCAAGGGCGAGTTGAAAGAAGCCAACAACCGTTTTTCTGTGGCCGATATTGGCACTTTTACCTCAACCTGGGGTGTGGCCGGTTTGAATATCACCAATCTCAGCTATGACACCCAACTGGGGCTGGCCGAGATTGCTGGCGGCAAAAGCACCACCGTGCTGAACAACGTCTATAGTGGGGCCGGGGTTGGTTATAGCGCCACCCTGCTCTTTGCCGGTGAAGAGACCGCCCGGCTGGTCACCCTGGGCGATACCGCCACCCAGTGGGGCGGCAACGTGCTCTGGCCCGATTTAACCTCCGACCTGGCCTGGCTCAACACCAGCGCTACCCTGCGCTGGACGCCCTACATCCACAAGGGGGCCGGGGTGTGGGATACGCTCAATCTGGAAACCTATTTTGATGAACTTGGCGGTGACCTGTCCAACGTATTCAGCAACAGCGAACTGGACAAGCTGGCCCCCAGCGAGACCATCGACGATTACAACACGGCGCGGGCAGGGGCTATTCTGCTGGCCCAGAACTATTATATGGCCTTGCACATCGGCATTGGCGCTCTGGTGGCGGTGGACGACGAACTGACCAACAGCGACCCGCTGGCCGATTACAGCCGGGGTAGTGACGAACCGGTCACCCGCATTGTGAGCGAAATGTTGGCCGATATTCAAGGCTATTACGGCCAAATCAGCATTATCCAAAATCTGACCGACGCCACCGATAATACCAGCGCAGCGGCCACCGCCCTGTCGGCCACCTTTGCCCACTCAACCTGGGCCATTCTAGAGGCGGTTGGTGATGTCGCCCAGGGCAACGTTAGCAACGTCCTCAGCCTGACCTTGCAAAAACTGAGCGACTATTACAAAACCAGCCTGGTCGATACCACCGCTTTTACCAATGCCAGCAGTTTCGTCGCCCTGGCCTCGGCCTCGCTGGTATCCGGTATGGCGCAGGAATTGGGCATTAGCTATGGCATTGCCAAAGCTGCCTGGGGGCTGTTCAGTGTCAAGTTTGGGCTGGCGGCTGTCAGTGGGACCGTAGCCGCCGCCCAGGCTTCGGCCAGCGCAGGCATAGCCGCCGGAACGAATGTCGCCGCCAATTCGGTCAAATACGTCTGGAATTCCGTGACCATTTGGGCCGTAGCCACCTTTATTCTTACCGTGACCATGGTCTGGACTTTTTATGCCCTGGGCAGTTACGATAACCCGCTGCAGCGCTCGGCGGTGCTGGCCCGCACCATTGCCAGCACCATTGTAGCCGTTATTATGCTGGCTATCACCTTGATTCCGGTCGCTGGCTTTCTTATTGCCGGTGTCCTTGGCCTGGTTGACGGGCTGGCGGCTCTGATTTGCGCCGCCGTCGGCGTCAAGGCCGGCTCTGCGGTGGATATGTGGGTCTGCGGCGGCTGGACCGGGGCTATGACCACCGCCATCACCTATCTCATCTTTGACCAGTATCTTCTGGTTGACCTGGATGACAATGACCGGCTGGACATTGCTCTGGAAACCCCAGAACTGATTCAGCAAACCGATAACCCCGGCCCGCTGGTTGGCAATGAACTGGCGGCACGGGCCACGGTGACCAACACCATCTCTATGGATAAACCCAGCGGTAAATTTACCCGCCAGGACATTAACAGATTACTCCCGGGCCGTTCCATTGATAGGCGGCTGAAAGAAGCCACCTTTGCCTATTATTTGCAAAACAGCAAGACGGACCAACACCAAAGCCTGGGTACAGACCAATTGGACTGGAACAATAACACCGAGGTCTTTGACATCTCGTTGCAAAAGCCATTTGAAACGGCCGGTATCAACCAACCTGCCCCACTACAATACCTGACCGAGGCGTTCAACATTCCTTATGTAGAGTGTTGGACAGCCGTCTGCAATGCCGGCCGTTACAAAGCCTCCATCCACACCTACCTGGGCGCAGATTTTGTGATGGATGTCTTCCCGGCCACCTTTAGCGAGTTCATCAACCTCACCTCCATAGGCGATAACAGCTACCGCCTCAGTTGGGACAGCCAGTTTCCCACTCTGATTGATGCTGATGGCGATGGCCTGCGCAGCCAGGCCAGCGGCGGTCCCGACCCCAACGACGCCGCCTGGGACTCTGACAGCGACGGCCTGACCGACCTGTGGGAGCGCAACAACAGCTTTGACCCGTCCAGTCCCAACGCCGACGGCGACGACCTGAACGATTACTGGGAAGCCTTTTATGGAACCAATCCCCGCCTGGCCGACAGCGACGGCGACGGCCTGACCGACGGCGACGAACTCTTCCACAGCCGCAGCCGTCACCCCTACGAGCGGGATACCCAGGCCTGGACTGGTGGCTGGGGCATCACCTATTACAACACTGATGGCCAGGCGCTCACAGCCCGGGTCTCGGCCAGCCCGCTAGATTACGACAGCGACGACGACACCCTCTCTGACGAACGGGAGCAGATTTACGGTTACAATCCCAACCTGCCCTCGGTGTTGAACGTGCTCACCCTCAACTCTGACATCAGCGATAATGTGGTGCAGCCCGGCGTGACGGTCAACTATACCGCCACCATCAAAAATGAGTTGGACGGCCGCACCCTCAATGGCCTGCTGCAAGCCGAACTGCCGGTCGATGTCGTCCGTAGCACCGAGGTAATGGACACCCTCCAACCTCTGCAAAGCATCACCATGACCGGCGACGTGGCCGTGCCCGTGGTGGCCCAGAGCACGCCCATCAGTTTGACCCTGCGGGCCGGAGTGGTGGTCTCATCCACCATTGCTGTGGAAGACCCGCCTGGCCCGGTCTTTTACCTGAATTCGTATGATAATGATTCGGACGTTGATTACAGCGAATACGACGACTCTGGCTACAACCACACCGTCGCCTGCACCGAATCGGCCTTTGATTGCCCGGATGATGACGCCTCATCTGTGGTCAACGCCGGTTTTGGTTTTGATGAATACCAACGTCTGCAAGTGACCGGCCAGAACAGCCTGCGCCTGGGCAGCAACGACAACACCTTTAGCATGATGATGTGGCTCAACCCTCAACAAGGGTACAGCCCCAACGATTTGCACTTTGAGGAATTTGGCCGCACCGTGTTGGGCAACAACTTTTACAACAGCCCAGAAACCGCCTTTCCCAGCCTGACCTTGATAAAGTCTTCATTTGGCTCCTCCGCCAAAATGATGCTTCACTTTGGTCACGGCGATGGGCTGGGCTACTGTCAGGCCAGCGGCGGCGTACTCAAATTTAACCGCTGGCAGCACGTGGCCGTCACCTTTGATGGCGGGCAATTTAGCTTTTACGTCGATGGCGTGCTACAGTTCACCAACAGCGGTGAAAACTGCGCCGGGCAGAACCTCTACCCGGCCAAAAACTTTACCATCGGCCAGACCGACGGCGTGGGACTCTATTTCAAACTGATGGTTCCCAAAGACGCCAACTTTGACGAGGGCTACCTCTGGTCCAACGATAATGACCACTACATCAATGAGAAATTCACCTTCCAGTCTTTTCATTACATGCATGACAACCCCAACAACGAGCCGGAAATGTTGTGGTATCCCGGAGAAGACGTCATTCACGAAAACCAGAGCGACCCGTTAGTGTACTATAATCTCGAAAACTGGGCGGTCAGCGGCAAGGAAACCCTCACCTATTGGGCCTGCAATATGGACGACTTGTCAGCCGGCTACCCATTGGGTTGCCTGGACAGCGACTCTAACAGCGACGAGCCGCTGTACTATAAAAAGGACGGCCATAAAGAGTTCGAAAGAACCCACACCAGCACCGATGCCACGGGCGAGTACATCGTCAAATATAAGAAAGACTACAAGCACAACAAGTGGGGCGGCCCGTTCACCTATGACCTTTACAACAACGCCTTTATGGGCAAGCTCGATGAAATCGCGCTCTACAACACCAACCTCTCTGCTACAGATGTTCAAGACCTCTACCTCAGTTCGCTGCGGGTGGCCTACCTCACCTTTGACGAGCCGCCCGGCCAGGACACCTTTGCCGATGCTACCGCCTACGGTACTGTGGCTACCTGTACCGACCCCCACTGCCCCGACAGTGGTATTCCGGGCCGCGATAACCAGGCCCTCCGCTTTGACGGCATAGACGATTACGTCGAGTTTCCCCACCCCCTCGACCCGGCAGCCCAACTCTTTACCGCCGCCGCCTGGTTCAAAGTGAACGATTTAGCCACCGACCACGTCATCCTGCAGCAGCGGGATGGCAGCGGCACAGGCCGCGCCTGGCTCCGCGTTTTAACCGATGGCCAGGTGCAAAGTTACCTGGGCGGCTCGGTGCTGAACAGCGGCCTGTCCAACATAGTCACGCCGGAACGCTGGCATCACGCCGCCGTCGCCGCCACCGGCATCACGCTCACCCTGTTTTTGGACGGTCAACTGGTTGCCCAGGATTCGCGCGCGGTAGAAGCCGCCGATGGCGACCTGCTGATTGGCATCCACCAAAATTTGAGCTCGGGTTTCTTTGATGGCCTGATTGACGAAATAGTGGTCCAGCGCGGTGCTGCTGATGCCAACGCCGTCCAAAGCCTGATGCGAGAAGCGCCGCTGCTCAACCTGCATCTGGACGAAAGCCTGAACACCCCTACCTTTGTCGATGATACCCCCTACGGCAATGATGCCACCTGCACCGGCAACGCCTGCCCCGCCGCCGGAACCAAGGGCCAGGTGCGCGAGGCCATTACCCTGGATGGTATAAACGACGAATTGAATGTTGACCTGAGCAGCATCAACCTGGACAAGAGCAATATGACCTTCTCTATGTGGGTGCGCCCCGAACAGGCTAGAACAGGTACACAGTACTTGCTTGATATGGGGCTGTTGAGCCTGTATATGCCCTCAGATACCACCCAACTGGCGGTCAGTATCCGGCTCGACCAATACAACACCTCGTGCGCCACCACCTTGAATTTCAATTCCGGCGACGCCACTCTGAACCTCAACCGCTGGAATCACGTCGCCTTTAGCATCGACCAAAAGGGCATCCTCCAATACCCCCTGACCCTCTACCTGAACGGCGTGCAGGTAGCCCAAAAATACGCCACTTCTTCCGGAAGCCCCTGCTCAAGCATTAACGTTACGCCCACTTTTGGCAGTAACGTGGCCGCCAACCTGGACGAAATCGCGCTCTTTGGCTCGGCCCTGCGCGGCAGCGAGGTCAAGGCGCTGTACGATTATCAAGCCGCCTGGTTCGACCAGATATATGAACACCGGATTATAATCGACACCGACGACCCGCAGGTTTCGCTGGGGTTGAACACCAGCCACCTGCCCTTGGCCGAAACCCTGCTCGACATTGAGGCCGTGGATATCTCTAGCAGCATCGCCAGCGTGCAGGTGACACTGACCGAACCGGGCGGCGGCACAAGCACGGTCGCTGCCGTTCCCGGCGATGACCCCACTACCAAAGCCTGGTTCTACACCCTTGCGCCGACCGTGGTCGGCCAATACACCATCGACCTGCTGGCCACCGACGAGGCCGGTAACACCGGCTCCGGCAGCAGCACCGTTTACGTTGACGGTACGCCGCCTGCCGCCACGCTCGATAGCAGCCTGACCGCCGCTCCCCTGCAAACCACGCCTCCCGCTGGCGACGGTCCCAGCACCCTGGGCCTGTTTGGTACAATTGGTGATTCCGGCGCAACCCCGCCCGCCGGGGTGAACGGCAACACC
>JAAEPW010000443.1 GCA_024232355.1 Chloroflexota bacterium
GGAAAAAGCGCAGACGCGCCAACCGCCACAAGAAGAAGAAGGTCTAGGCGGTAACGGAAAAACTGTCCGTTGGATTCTGGAACTAATTTCCTCAAGTGGGAACTCGACATAGCCCCCTCGGGCAACCACTATCGGAACTGTAACCTGTAAGGCACATTAAGCCAACAGGTTGCCGCTTCTTCGCAAGAATATATGCTCACCCCCCTCGGGTGGGCATTCTTGTTGCCTAGTTCTTGATAGTGAATACTACCGGAATCATGAGTTTCTGTGTGACCGTCTGCCTGGCGCTCGCCTTTTGCCTGCCCGCAATGGCCGACAAGAGCGATTTTCTCGTCAATGACGACGGTTCCGGGACAGAGCAGAAAAACCCCCGCATCGCAGTTGCCGGTGAGGACGGGTTTGCTATCGCATGGGTGGATTCGAGGGAAGGCTCCAACGATATCTACCTGCAGCGGTTTGATATCGACGGCAATGCGATTGAGCGCAACGTCCGCGTCAACGATGACACTATCGGCGCCTACCAAGCCGAGCCGGCCCTGGCGGTCGACCGCACGGGACTTTACTCCCTGGTCTGGACAGACTCTCGCAACGGCAGCTATCCTTTTGACCCCGATGTATTTTACCAGCGTTCCGATCCGGCTCCTTCGCCGGAGGACGCCAAGGACGACAGCACCACGGAACTTCCGTACTCGCTCAAAGAGACGCCGCACATTGCCATTTCTCCCTGGGGCGGGGGGATGACCGTCTGGGCCGATTATCGTAACCGA
>JAAEPW010000444.1 GCA_024232355.1 Chloroflexota bacterium
GGCCCAAGGGAACAAGCCAACGCACCACCTGGGCAGACCAGGGGGAGACGGCGAGGGAGCGGACTGAAGCTGCGTCGAAGGCGGCAATGGGGCAGGTTGATAGATCTTGTGACAATCTGTGGACAAAGAACGCCAACACCTTCCCATCGTCATCTCATCCTTGGCTAGGTTTCTCCAAGTTGCAGGGACGTAGATCACTGCTATACTTATGGTGGTCGCAGAATGGGGTCTGTACGGTCTGTGGGGATAAGATCAGCGAGGCAACCGGATGGGATAATCATCACATCGAGTGGCGAGTCCACGGTGGCTCCGACACGATGGACAACCGAGTCTTGCTGCATCCCGTCTGTCATCGTCAGTTACACTACCTTGGTTGATCTGTTTATCGCCGCGTCCTACCAAAGGGCGTTCGTAGTGGCTTGAGCTACCGTGCGTTGAAAGTCACACGCGGGGTTCTTGGGGGCTAGGGGTCAGTGATGGCCCCTCGCCACCCGACCGGCTTTGGAAAGAGATCATATTGGGGAAAGGAAGGAAAGCAGTGAATCAATTGATGTTTTCTTTTGTCTTGGGATTCTTCATTAACAAGGTGCGAACGAAGTATGGGGAGGGGGTTGCTAAGGAAATTCGAGCCAAGGCGAAGAAAGAATACAAAGGAATCTTGCCCTATGTGCCGAAGGTTGGTGGCTTGAGAAACTATTTCGCGGGCATCGTAATTGCCAACGGGTGGTTTATCGCTACCTATAAAGCAATGAAATCCGTGGGCTACACAGAGAGTGATTCGATGACGATTTGGGCGGAAATGATCGATGATCTTTTCAGAAGAATGCCTGGTTGGCTGCAAGCACGAATCGGCAAATTCCTGACAAGCGATGGAGCGATCAGAGGTTTCCACAAGCAGGCAAAGAAATCACAATTGAGGGAATATCCTGGGGATTGGGTTTACCGGGTCAATGACAGTGAAGGTTCTGATCTGGCACTTGAGTTTGAAGAATGTGCGGCAATTAAGATGTACCGCGAACTAGGAGTGGAAGAGCTAGGTCCCTACTGTAGCTTCGGAGATGTAACCTATAGTACGTATCTAGGAATCGGGATTGATGCGACAGAAACTCTGGGCCTTGGTTTCAAAACTTGTAAACTATATTATCAGCGTGGTGGGGTCGTTAAACACAATTCAAAGATCAAACACATCCTGCCAGCGCATCTGATTGAGAATCCGCGTGTGCAGTCTGTGGAGAAAAATCCCTAGTGCTGGGAGGTCTTACGATCACTGGTCAAGCCGCCTAATCCTATTCGTTAGGGTGCGACACGAAGTTGTGCAAGTAGCTGTCGGAGCTGCAACATCATCGGTGCTCACTGCGATGTTGCAGGATTCGACCCGGCGTTCCGCCGCCGGTATCCTACCGAGGCGTGCGTCGTCAGGAAAACCATCCCCCTTGGGGCACTGGCGGGGTGCGAAGCCCTCGGAACAAAAGTATCCCTCATCCCTTCTACGGGATGGTAACAAAATTGAGAGAAGACGTTGTGGTCAGCAGTCCCACCCCAACGCAACTCCCCCGCCCCCACCACAGCAAACCAAAGTCCCCCTTCCAGGCCCTGTCCTGGCCGAAAAGCATGTCCGTTCTGCACCCGAGCGCAATTCTCCCATTTTGGCTAGTCTCCCCCAACGATCCTCCCCCGCACGCTCCCCAAACCAAAGCACCCCAAAGCCCTCAACACCGCTCCCAACACCGACTTCTCGCGCCGTGTTCCACCGCCCCTGGCCCAAGGAAACAAGCCGATGCATTACCTGGGCAAACTAGGGGGAGACGGCGAGGGAGCGGAGTGGGTCACGGCGGCGGCGGGGGCAATGAGTAGGTCAGGCCGATAGACTCTGTGCCAATCTGTGGCCCGAGGTTCATCACCAGGATTTCTCACGGGAAGAAAGCGAGGCAGGCCGAGGAATTGGTCCTCTGTTTCGGCGGTGGCGAGCAATGGGGCGGGTGAAATCACCACCCACAAACCACTAAACCACAACAATGCCAACCCGTCAACATCGATCACCTCCCGCTTGTGGTCACAGACAACGCATCCCACCGCCAACTCCCCCCCGCCGCATTCCACCGCCCCTGGCACAAGGCTCATTACCAGGTTCTCGCACGGGGGGAAAGCGATGAGAATCCAAGGGACTGGCCCTCGGTTTCGGCGGTGGCGAGCGATGGGGCGGGGACGAGGGTCACCACCCACAAACCGCCAATCACCACAACAAGGCCAACCAGGCAGCAGTGGTCACCTCCCCGCTTGTGGTCACAGACAACGCATCTCACCGCCAACTCCCCACCCCGCATTTCATCGCCTCTGCACCAAGGGGAGACGAGGCATTGTGCTGCCTGGGCAGACCAGGGGGAGACGGCGAGGGAGCGGACTGGAGTCGCGTCGGGGGCGGAGGTGATGGGGTAGGTCAGGCCGATAGATCTTGTGTTAATCTGTGGATACCTCTTCTCGTCACACCGCTCGCAATCACCAAACCAAAGCACACCAACCCCAACTCCCCCCCCGCACCCCATCGCCCCTGGCCCAAGAAAACAAAGCAATGACACCACCTGGCCAAAACAAGGGGAGACGACGAGGGAGCGGACTGGGCCACGGCGGCGGCGGTGGCAGTGGAGCAAGTCAGGTCGATGGTTCCTGTGGCAATCTGTGGACAAAGAACAATGTCCTCCCACCGTCATCTCGCTCTCGGCGAGGTTTCGCCAAGTTGCAGGGTAGGAAATCACTGCTATACTTATGGCGATCTCAGAATGGGGTTTGTCCAATCTGTGGGGAAAAGATCGACGAGGAAATCGGATGGGATAACCATCACATCGAGTGGCGAGTCCACGGTGGCTCTGACACGATGGACAACCGAGTCTTGCTGCATCCCGCCTGTCACCGTCAGGCACATTGCCTTGGGTGATCTGTTTATCACCGCGTCCTACCAAGGGGCGTTCGTAGCGGCTTGAGCTACCGTGCGTTGAAAGGCCTGCCCTAAGCGCAGCCGAAGGGGCGCTCGCGGGGTTCTTAGAGGGCCAAGGGGCCAGCGCTGACCCCTGGCTACCCGACTCTTGCCCGGCCTTGAAACTCAAGGATGTGTAGATGAAAAATACCAATCCAAGCCCTGCTAAAAAAGAGACGTACTACGTCGTTCAAAAATCGCAAATTCATACAAGAATAAATCGTATCTAGTTGTTCAAAGCAAATCTAAGGAGAAAAATACCATGTTTAAAAGAATTCGGTTCATAGTGCAAATAGCGAGTTTGGCAGCCCTTGTCGTGATCGCAAGTTCCGTTTATGCTAAAAGCACCCGGCAAATGCTAAAGCTGCCTGATACCGGTCAAACGACCAGTTATACGGAGACCTTTGGCGAAGATTCAGATTATAATATCAACCCACCCACCTATACAGACAATGGTGACACCGTGACCGATGAGGTTACGGGCTTGATTTGGCAGCAAAATGAGGTTCTGACCACCACCAACAACAGCGCCGCCACTGCGTATTGTGATGCGCTTTCATTGGGCAGTTATAGTGATTGGCGTCTGCCCACCAGTCATGAATTGTATAGTCTGGTTGACCTCAGTACCAGTAATCCCCCTTTGAACACGACCATCTTTACCAATAACATCAGCGCAGATTATTGGTGGTCCTCGACCCAACGAGCGGACGGTGCCAGCAATTATTGGGCGGTAAATTCCGGCGGGGGCATAGGCCCCAAGCCTGAAAGTGAAGCTCAAACGCATGATTTTTACGTCCGTTGCGTCCGCGACAATTTAGCCAGCACCGCTGCCCCCAGTTTTACCGATAATGGTGATGAAACTGTCACAGAAAATAACACCTCGTTGATGTGGCAGCGGGATGGAACCTCAAGCATGGCCTGGGAAGCCGCCCTAATCCAGTGCGAAAGTCTTACTTTGGCGGGCCATCAAGATTGGCGGTTGCCCAACATCAAAGAACTACGGTCTATTAGTGATGACGACAACTTGTATCATCCTTCGGTGAGTACCACCTACTTTACCCTGACTGAAACATACCCGCAAACAACAACCGTTTACTGGTCATCAACCACCCGTGAAAATGGAACTGAACAAGCCTGGTTTGTTGATTTTTATTATGGACTGGTTAGTCATCAAGACAAAGTAAATATAGGGTATGTATTATGCATGCGCTCCACCAGCACATCTAGTACAGATATAAAGATCTATTTGCCGTTGATCATCAAGTCGGCCTCGACTGTTGCACTAGATTTTACACTGACAAGTAGCGCAATTGTCGATGGAGAACTCCTTGAGACATATAAATGTGAAGAAAAGGTGGATGGAGTAGAAGCATCCATCCCTTTATCTTGGTCTAGTGTACCGGCCTCAGCTGGCTCATTAGCGGTGACAATGCACCATTATCCAAATCCTGAGGACACCTCGCACGTCAACTCGTATTTGCTGCTTTGGGATATCGATCCATCAGTCACAGGGATAGCGCATGGTGAGGCCGACGACGGCAGTTGGTTCATGGGAGCGAATAAA
>JAAEPW010000445.1 GCA_024232355.1 Chloroflexota bacterium
ATCCATGTGGGGTCTGGTCCCAACCGAGAATACTATGTCGAGACTACGTTGCCTTTTGGTCATCGACTGGCACCAAAGATCTTTACTGCCTTTTCAGACGCTCTGGTTTGGATCGCGCAAGAGTTTGGGGCAGGCTTTTTGTTCAAGTACGTTGACGATTTTGCTTCCGCTCAACCGGAGGGATCAGGCCTCTGCCGGAGGGATTTGGATGCTATCCAGGCTGCTTGCGATCTGACCGGCTTTGAGTCGCGGGAAGAAAAGAGAGTAGGTCCTTGCACTTGTTTGGAAGTTCTGGGTGTGGAGGTTGATTCCGTGGCCTGGGAGATGCGGATTGGCAAGGACAAGTTACGAGCTCTTAGTACCGACCTTCAGCGCTGGTCCAGGCGCCAGGCCGCCTCCAAGCGGGGGATTGCATCCCTGCATGGCCGTTTGTCATTTGTGGCGCAGGTGGCCAAGCCCGGTCGGGTGTTTCTTCGCCGGATTGTGGATGAGATGCAGAAGGTTCAGGACATGGATGACCACATCACTCTCTCATCCGATTTTTTGGCAGAGGTGCGCTGGTGGTCCAATTTGTTGGTGGAATGGAACGGGGTGTCCCTTATTTACGAAGATCAATGGACAGCCAATGTGAATTTCAACCTTTGGACCGATGCTTCGGGAACTGGCTTTGGTGCCTATTGGGACAGCGCCTATCTGTTGGGCGAGTTCTCCGATTGGGCACGTAGTCAGTCGATTACCTTCAAGGAGCTTTATGCCATCGTGGCAGCTGTGGCCACGTGGGGTCCGAACTGGGGTGGCAAGAAAGTCCGCATTTATTGTGACAATAAGAGCGTCTGTCAAATCCTTCGGCATCGGAATTCACGGAGTACTCCAGTGGCAGCTTTGCTACGGACTCTTTATCATTTATTGGTCAAGTTCGGCTGTTTGATTTCTGCCATGC
>JAAEPW010000446.1 GCA_024232355.1 Chloroflexota bacterium
AATCTGTGGACGATCTGACCTTACAGAGAAAGGGATATGTGATGACAGTTAGCCCTACGGGTGGACGATGTCGAGGTCAATCCTCAAGACCAGGTGATGGCCAAGACATTGCCAGTGGAGGCCCTAATCGAGCGCCAGGCCACCGTGGCAATGTTGGAACTGGCCCGCCGATTCGTCGAGCAACCCTGGGGATTCCTGACCCTTCACGGCACGTATGGCAACGCCAAAACGTTGATCTTGCAGGCCGTGGTCAACGAGTTCAGGGAGCAGCACGGCCTCACTGGCGTTTACGTGAAAATGCGCGACCTGCTAAACTATGTCCGAGCGGGGTACGCGCCGGATGCCCAGGAAAATACCCTGGCCCGCTATGAGCGGCTCAAAGCTGTGCCGGTGCTGGCCATCGACGAGATCGACGCGGCCCTGTACTTGTCGTACAGGACAAGTGCCAAGATGACGGATTTCGCCTACGAATTCCGCGCCGCTTTCCTGGATGACCGTTACCGGTTGGCGGTGGCCTGCCGGGCACACACGTTGTTTGCGATGAACGGCGAGCCGTCCGAGCTGCCGGGGGATTTGTACGACCGGATGCGCGATGGGCGGTTTGTGGTTTTTCACAATGCGGATGCTTCGATGCGTCCGGTGATGGGGTGAGAATTCCGTATAGGACTTAACTTTTGCACGAAAATAAAGTAAACGTCGGTATTGTTAATACTGCTGAAAAGATCAAATTTTGTGCTTTCTAACTCGTAACTGAATG
>JAAEPW010000447.1 GCA_024232355.1 Chloroflexota bacterium
CTGGATATTCTGCCCACGTTTGTCTGAAACTTGTTCGAACCCTGTGCGAACCTCGGCAAATAAACTATCTGCGGACAGAAATTTGTGTGCTCCCGCCATTAGAAATCCTCCTTACCTTGGGCCTACGGTGGAATCTATGCTTCTCATCTCGCCTAAAGTATAGTCCAAATGTGTCTGTTATCAAGCTCGAAGCCATAACGGGAATTGCTGGCCTAGTGGAGCGTCTCCTGGATGATGTGGGACAAGAGCCAGGCAATCTGCCGCTCTTGGAATTTGCACTGACGCTGCTGTGGGAGCGGTTGGATTACGGCTGGATGACCCACACTGCCTACGAGGAGATCGGGCGGGTAGAGGGGGCGCTGGCCCGCTATGCCGAGGAAGTGTACCACGAATTGGTGGAGAAGGAACGAGAAGGGGCACAGCGAATCTTTGTGCAGTTGGTGCAGCCGGGGGAGGGTACCGAGGACACGCGCCGGGTGGCGACCTGCGCCGAATTGGGAGAGGGGAACTGGACGCTGGTCCAACACCTGGCGGACAAGCGGCTGGTGGTGACGGGGCGCGATGCCACTACCGGTAGTGAGGTGGTGGAGGTGGTACACGAGGCTTTGATCCAACGCTGGGAACAACTGCGGACGTGGATGGAGGCGGACCGGGCCTTTCGTACCTGGCAGGAGCGACTGCGGGCAGTGATAAGCCAGTGGCAGACAACTGGGCAAGACGAGGGCGTGCTTTTACGGGGCACGCCCTTGGCCGAAGCCGAGGGCTGGCTGAAGGAACGAGGAGACGAGTTGAGTCCGGCCGAAGAAAAGTTCATTCAGGCCAGCGCTGCGCTGAGGGATCGCAGGCAAGCCGAGCGCGAGCGGCGACGGCAGCGTACAATCCTGGCGCTGGCGGGCGGGCTGGTGGTTGCCTTGATCCTGGTGCAAGTGACCGTTCAACAGCGACGGAATGCCCTGGTCCAGGCCAGCATCGGCCTGGCATCCCAGGCCCTGCTCGAATTGGATGGATCTTCCCCCGAACGTTCTGTGCTCTTGGCATTGGAAGCCCTGGAGAATTACCCTTACACCTGGCAAGCGGAGCGTGCCCTGGGACAGGCTGTCCTGGGTAACAAACTGCGGTTAATTCTCCAACATACAGGTCGCGTAAACTCTGCCCAGTGGTCTCCAGACGGGACGCGCATCGTCACAGCCAGCGAAGACGGTATGGCCAAAGTGTGGGATGCGGTCACGGGGAAAGAATTGCTCACCCTCTCCGGTCACACGGACGATGTTAATCAAGCGGTATGGAATGCGGACGGGAGTCGTATCATGACCGCCAGCGACGACGGTACGGTACGGGTGTGGGATGCATCCGCGTCGTCACCGACGTATGGCGAGGAATTGCCCAAAATAGTCGACAGTTCTGTGATGATGAACTCTGCTTGGTGGTCACCAGACGGAACGCGCATCCTCACAACACACTTGAACGCACGTCCTCAAGTTTGGGATGCAAACACAGGCAAGGTGTTTCTGAGGTTACATGGTCATCAGAGTTACGTGCAATCGGCAGTGTGGTCGCCTGCAGGTGAGCGGATACTCACCGCCAGTGGAGACGGCACGGCAATGGTATGGGACACGGGCACAGGTGACCGATTGCTCACCCTCTCCGGCCACACAGAAGTTGTGTGGTGTGCTGCCTGGTCACCCGACGGCTTGCGTATCGTCACCGGTAGTGATGATGACACCGCGAAAGTATGGGATGCAATCACGGGGGCAGAGATTCTCACCTTATCTGGACACGCACTTGAAGTGAGTGCGGTAGCGTGGTCATCGGATGGTTCGCGTATCGTCACCAGCAGCAACGATACCACCATCAAGGTGTGGAACGCGACTACTGGTAGGGAGATTATGACTATTTTTGGCCATATGGGGTTTGTCTGGGATGTGGCGTGGTCGCCATTGGGAGATCGCATCGTCACGGCCAGTTGGGACGGCACAGCCAAGGTGTGGGAACTGGACCCCGTACTTCTTACGCTTGTCGAAAGTTCTGGGACGGGGCCAGGTCTGGTAGACTGGTCTCCCAAAGGCGACCAAGTCGCCCGCGGCTTTTGGGATGGCACGGCCAAGGTGTGGGGCGCGATCACTGGTGAGAAACTGCTGACACTATTGGGCCATGAAGAGAACGTGATATCAGTGGTCTGGTCACCATCGAGTGATCGCATTCTCACCGCCAGCTACGACGGTACAGCCAAGGTATGGGACGCGATCACAGGTAACCTATTGTTCACCCTCTCAGGCCACACAGACGTTGTGTTTGCCGTAATGTGGTCTCCGGATGGCTCGCGTATTGTCACCGGGAGTCATGATGACACTGCAAAGGTGTGGGATGCGGACACAGGTCAACAGCTTATCACCTTCACTGGCCATAGACGAGATGTACATGATACAGTATGGTCGCCTGACGGAATGACCATCGTGACCACTAGCCTTGACGGCACTGCCAAGATATGGGACGCAACCACCGGTCATCTCATCCGGGATCTTTACCCCGAGGATTTTGGGTTCACTGTATTTGGTGTGGGATGGTCACCGGACGGTAGGCGCATCGTCACTTATGCCGATGATGGTATCGGGAGAATATGGGATGCAACCACCGGCGAGGAACTTTTGACCTTCTCTGGGCACACAGCTACTGTGGGCGACATTCGTTGGTCAAATACGGGTGAACGCTTCCTCACGGGCAGTGATGACCGTACGATCAGAGTGTGGGACGCAAACACCGGTATGGAACTCCTCCGCTTCAATATGGAGGGCATTACTGCCTTTGCAGACTGGTCGCCAGACGGTAAGCACATCGTCACAACCAGTTGGGATGGCACGTTGAGAGTGTACCCCGCGTGGCAGACGACCCAAGAGTTAATCGATTACGCCAAAGAGTGCTGCGTGATCCGCAAGCTGACAGCTGAGGAGCGGGAGCAGTTCGGGCTGCCACTACGGTAGAGAACCATAGGTGGTGAAAATGTACGATCCATCTGTTGGTCGGGGAGGGAGAATTTCTCCCTCCCCGACTTTTCTTCTGCTAGATCGTTTCTGTCTGATGAATATCCGGGGTCAGCACGACGAAAAAGAGTTTGGGTTGATATGGCTGTGACATCGTGTCTCCCGATCAGTGGCTCATGCAAGATTGGATGCACATCCGGTATACATTGGGATCAGAGGTTTCGAGGTTGCACCGGATTGCACACACTATCCCGTGCCAATCAGTTGCCAAGCAACAACACGAGTTGATCGTCACGATCACCAGCAGCAGAATGGCGACCACACGCCCTCTAGCAGACATCGGCGCACAACTCCCGTGCCTTGGCGATGACGTCGGCCACTGCTACTACCTGGGTTGCAGAGCCAATGATGGGCGGAGTGAGGAGGTACGAACCATTTCGCCTCTCGGTGGACCATCCTTGCAAGCCGAGGAAATCGACTGCATCGTCCAGGGTCACGATCTCCGGAACCGGCAACGCCTGTTGAGCACCGTTGACAACCTCGAACTTGCAACGGGTGAGCACAGTCTGGCACACGCTTTGGTACTCGTCGTGTGTCTTGACCGTGGCCTTGCCAGTATAGCTCAGACCGTGCTCCAGTTCCGCGTTGGAAGCGAACCAGACCAGGACATTGCCATCAGGATCGAGGAACTTGTGCAGGTTGGTCACTCCATACTTGCCATCTATGGGAATGATGGTGGTGACGGTCAGACCGTCAAAGTGTTGTCGTTGGCCAACCGTGCCGACGTGCTGGCTCTCTGTTTGAGACTCTCGATCTGCCTGCCGATTCATTGCCCGCGTGTAGGTGGGGATGAGGCTGGCAGCGTAACCGATCCAGCTGGCCTCGATCACGTCGCTCTCGCACACACGGACGAGATTCCACTCATAATCGCTGAGGCGACTGCAGGCGGACAGTTCCTCGCGTGCCCAGGCCAGCGCTTTTTGCGCTTTTTGCCAATCACGCTCGATTGGTTCTTGGTCACTCGTGTGCCCATTCTTGCCTTGGTTCAGCATCACCGAGAGAGCACAATCGGCGGTAGGGCCCATCTGATCGCGTGGTATCCAGCCGTTGAGGCGGGCATCGGCGGAGACGTAGGCCAGGTAGGTCTCGATCTGGATCAGGAAAGGCCCACCTCTCCCGCCACCGCCCAGCCATTCATCGTTCCCGGCCTCGTTGCAAAGCTCGTCGGCCTGGATCAGATACTCGGCAGTCTGTGCAGCGGCATCGGGGCTTTGGTGCCCGGTAAAATCAGACAGACAAGAACTGCCCACCTGCTTGTACTCGTCATCCTTGGCCACCACGAAAGTATCCTTGCGATTGCGGTTCATATTGCAGTGGTCACACCACGGATCAACCGTGCGGAATCGCTCTGGCGTACGCTCGCCGGGAACAGCGCGAACGATATTGCCCTGTGCTTGGGCCCAAGAACAAGTGCTATCACCCAGGTACTGGAGCTTGGCGACAAAGCGCCAACCATTGATACGCGGAGCCTCGCCGGTGACACGCACCTGGTAGAGCCGGGTCACGGTGCCGTCGTCGTTTTTGACGTCCTCATAGTCTTTGAGAGTCTCCATTCCCACGTCAGGGGTGCCGAGTTTGGCGGCCCGACGGGCGAGCTGCTCGATTTTCTTCTGTAGTGGCCCCAGGTTCCGAGCCGGGATTTTGTAGATATTGTTTTCGTTCATATGTTTTGACCTCCTTCTATCGAACGGGTACCGTCGCGCCGAGAAAAACACAGGACATTTCGAACTCGTCTTGAAGCCCGAGAACGACCGCCGCGTCGCGCAGGTTGCGGATGGCACTCTCGGTGTTTTCGGCCAGATTCGGGCATTCCTCCGCTGCTCGCTGATGATCGAGGGCCAAGTACGCCAGTTGAGCCGCGACGTAACGCTTTGCTTCTTGCTCAGTCATCATTCACCTCCACCGTCCGATCCGCCGAGTTGGGCAACAACGTGACAGCAGTCACAGGATCTCCGCCCACCTCGACGCAAAAGTCGCTGACCGTGGGCACACTGATTACATTCAAGTTTTTCATGTTTGCCTCCTTTTGTTTTCCATGATGCGAGTGTTTTCGACTCGCCAAATCGAGTAAGACTATCAACGAAACTTGCTAACCCATAAAAACCACGTCTCGCCAAGATGACGAAACGGTGATCGCGAATATGAAAAGTGGTAAACAACGAGCAACAGACAAATTCACTCCGTCTGCTGCTTGTTATCTATCACAGCTATGTGTGCGTGAGGGGGAAATTTTCCCCCTCACGCATATTTCCGATACTATATCAACGTCAACTGCGCCGCCGATGTTGCTGGCTTGCGCCGCCGTCGCTGATTCTTCTGAATCACAACCTGATACGACAACCCTTGCTCCAAAGCCCACTGCTCGAACACGCTGAGCGAGGGAACTGTTGGGTTTCCGACCACGCTGTTAGAGACCACGTTTTCGGTGTCGCCGAACAGTCCGCCATCGTGATCTAGCTTGAGATCATCACCAGCGTCGATAGCCTTTAGCAACGCCATGACCAGGGATGCATCACCAGGATCTTCCACGAGCGCACTGGCTACCTCGTCGCCGTACAAGAGTTGGGCCGCCTTGATCTTTTGTCCGATGAGGGCATAAGCCTTTTCCTCCAACGTCTCCTCATAGCTGAGATAAAACATCTTGACGGGGCGAGTCTGGCCCAGACGCCAGATGCGGCGACAGGCTTGCCACAAGGTGTACAATGAATACTCGACCTCGTAAAAGACGCCGGTAGAGTATTGCACCAGGTCCAGGCCGGTCTCGACCAACTTGGGATTGGTGATCAGCACGTTGGCAGGATGGTCTTGCAGCCACTTTTCGCGCCTGCGCGGCGGGATGCTCGACTTGAGGATGACCACCCCTGGGATACCGGCCTGGGTCAGCACATCGACCAGACGAGACCGGATGTCGCGCGTGCCCGTTTGGCGTAGATAGACGATGACCTTGCGGCCCGATGCCAATTCGGTCTTGACCATATGGGCCAGCCATTCCTCCTTGGGCAAAAGTTCACCCTCGGTCACCACCGCCGGGCATTCCAGTGTCTTGTTGCCCGCGTATCCTTCGATCTCCTCGAAGCGAAAGCAAGAGTTGGGGCGGGCCAGGTTCCACTGGAGCCAGGCAGAGGTATAGTGGGGCCACCATTCTTTCATCTCGTCCCAGGTGAAATTCCACACACGGGTCAGGTCTCGCTCCATCTCGACCGTTGGTTCAAAGGTGACAAACTCCTCGGTGAACGAGGGTAGTTTGATACCCAGATCCTTGATCGAGGCAAAGATCGTCGTCGGCAACGTGTAGCGGACGATACCGGGTGAAATGCCCGGCTTTTCTTTCGTCGATAAACGACGACGACGAAGGCCACTGTACGCGCCGTGCTCGTCATCTTGAACCTTGAAGGTCGTTTCCAGAACGCCAAAGCGGCGCACCCATCGTTTCTCGTCGCCAAAGCCAAAGTCGTCGCGCACATCGCGCTGTGTGCGGTGGAGCAGCCAGAGGATGCTGGACGCTGGCCCGCCGAAGAACGTGCCCGTCAGTGTGATAACGGCGGGGATCGTCTTGGCCAGCAGACCAAAGGCCCAACCTTGATCGCTGTCCTTTGCTTTGTATTGATGGCAATTGGAGACAAGAACACCAGCCGCATAATAGCAGTGGGTGTCCTCCACCTCTAGGTCGTAAACGAATTCATCATCATTGTCAGTGAACTCTACAGACAGAACTGTGCTATGATGGTCAGAACCTCCTCGATGTTTTCGTCCACTTGGGAGTTCCAAAACCGGATCATCGTCCAACCAGCATCTTTGAGCATCTTTTCCTTTCTGCGATCTCGATTTTTCTGCTTCTTCGTGCGGTGAGATGCGCCATCTACTTCTATGGCAATCTTCAAGTCGGGATTGCCAACGTCCACCACAGCAGCAGGCCAGTTTCGGACGCCAGTGGGGATTGGATATTCCATCTCCCACCCCAGTCTTTCTGCAAGCGCTCGCTGCTGTGGCGTGATTTGCCCGTTTCCACCACGTTTCCCGGAGAACTTTCGCCCACGCAATGCCGCTGTTGCACGCTCTCTCACTTCTGGGTTGTTCATAGGATTGTTTTCTTTCATTCGTTTGGAACTGAGGTTGCGGACATACTCGCTGGTAGCGATGATAGCAAGCCTTCTTCCTGCCTCTGGATGTGCTTTGTGATAAGCGAGGCGCGCGCAGCTTTTGGAACAAAAGCGCCTTTTCTTTGATGGAAATGGAGGTTTGAACTTTGCTCCACAGTGTTCGCAGGTAAGGATGGGACGAGGTTTTCGCTGTGGTGGAGGCATCCGGCCTTCCTTCACTCTGAGTTTTGCAGCACAGGATTGACTGCACGAGCGTTGTTCTCTCGGCGTTCCGATGCGACGAGGGATGAAGGTTTTTCTGCAGAGCGGACATGATTTTGGTTTCATATGCTTTCGTTGCATTTGAATTCTGCACGCAACACTGCACGTTTTCTGTACCCTCTTCACGCCCTTGTGCCATTTGATTTTGGGAGTAAACCACTGCTGGCAGTTTGGACAGGTCTTCTGTTTCATAATCACCTCCTATGTGGCTGCCCGTGTTGTTAGTGCCAAGCACAGTCAGCGTGCTACCTATACATAGATCTTCAGCCCTGATGTATTGCCCGTCCACGTAGATTTTGTGGTTGGGTGTACAGGTGAAGATACCTTTTGAGTGCGTGACGCGTACCAGTCGTCCGAAACGGGGTTTGATGATGGTTCTGATGACACGCCGAGCGACGATCTTGCCATCTTTGTATGACAAAACTTTGTCACCGATGTTGATGTCTTTGATAGGAACCGAACCGTTGGGAGTAGAAACCAGGGTGTTACCGGGAAAACACTCGTCGGCTATGAGGCTCTGAAAGAACCCACGGACACCCTGCGTCTGCTGCATCTTTTTGCTGACGTAATCTGCAAGGGGCCACCTACGGTGCTGTCCTCCAAACTGGAAAAGCGCGGCTCCGCAGGAGTGAGTCACGAGCTTTGCCTCCTCCACATCCCACGCGAACACATCGGCATGGCAGTGCATCTGCCGACGACTGTCGTGGATCTTTTTGCTCAACGGTGCACCACAGTCGGGGCAAACCTCGTAACTCTGTGTCGCCTGCAACGCCTCACGCCGGGCAGTACGGACTCGTTTGCGCAAGTCATCGGAGGGGGCTTTGATGTAGGCTGCGCATAGTTCCTTGTATGCCGCCACTTGCTGCCGGAATTGCTTACGGGCAAGTTCGTCGTTCTTGCCGAAACCATATCGCGTCGCGGCGGTTGCAGACCACCCCGCCCCCAACTTGATGCGGCTCCGAGTGATGATGACGACCAGCTTTTGGCCTGGCGCGTATTGCTCTC
>JAAEPW010000448.1 GCA_024232355.1 Chloroflexota bacterium
ATACGCGCCGGGGTGAAAACCACCCGCGTGGTGTCGTCATGCGACCAATCGCGGTCGAATATCCGCCCCTCCGCCACCAACCGCAGGTAGAGCGTGGTCCCCGGGTATGGCGTGAGCACGGTGAACGTGGCCGTGTCCAGGCAAGCCTCGATCCCAAAAGCGACCGTGCGGTCGAAAACACCCGCGTCGTCGTGGTCGAAACCGAACACGAAACTGCCGTTGACCATAATGCCCCGCTCGTGGATCCGGCGCACGTTGCGCACGTAATCCTCCACCCGGTTGCAGCGCTTGTGCACCTCGGCCAGGCTCTCCGGGACGACGCTCTCGAATCCCACAAAGAGCGAACGGCATCCCGAGCGGGCGACCAAGTCCAACATCTCTTCGTCGTCGGCGATCTCGATCGACGTCATGCCCAGCCATTGGCGCTTGCGGGGCACGAGTTCGGTCAAAAGCTGGCGCGCAAAACGCCGGTTCGCCACCAGATCGTTGTCGAGGAACGCGATCACCGAAGCAGGGCGGGCGTCGATCTCGTCCAGCACCAGGTTCAACGAGCGCTGGCGAAAGTTGGGCTTGGGACGGCAGCTCTCGGTGCAAAAGTCACACCGCCGCACGCAGCCGCGCGTCGTCGAAAGCGACGCCCGAATGACGTACTCGTTGGGGTCAATGACGCTCCAATCCGGTGCGGGCGTCTCGTCCAGCGACAGCATGTCGCCGTAATAGATCGGTTGCAGCCGCCGTGACTGCGTGTCCCGCAGTATCTGCGCCCAGACCGATTCGGCCTCGCCCACCACGATGGCGTCGGCGTGGGCCAGCGCCTCTTCCGGGCAAACGATGATGTGCGGCCCGCCCAACACCACTGGAATCCCACGCCGCCGGTAGCGGTCCGCCAACTCGTACGCCCGCGACGAGGCAGCGGTCCAGACGCTGATTCCGACCAGGTCAGCTTGCAGATTGGGATCGGCCAGGCGGTGATATTCGTCCACGAGCGTGACCCGGTGCTCGCCCGGCGTCAGCGCGCTGAGGATTTGCAGACCATGTGGCGGCGTCATAAAGTGCTTGGACTGGCTTACTCAAATTGACATATTTTTTGCGCTTTGGTTTGGATTCTGCTTTGCCGATTATGCACAATGGGCATTTTCGCCCGAGTGATTGAGTTCTAGCTAAGGCTTCTTCGTCAAAACTGACGTATAGGTGACGCTAAAACAACTGCTTTCGCTCGCACTATTTGTACGAGTCCTACTTGCTTTGAAACGATGTCCAAATCGTGATTTTCTACATTTGTCAACCAGAGAGTTTATTGCAGTTCACGTACAATCAGCTTGATTGTATGTCCGATGAAACCAATCATACCCAGTGGGACAACCCAACCCATAATGCACATGAGCGAGTTGATCCACCATAATGACTGCGATGGTTGATTGGGATTGACGAGACTGGACATGTACACCGTCATCAGATTGCCTTGGAAACGCCAACCCACCACCAACGCCCAAATGTATAATACCGATATCCAGCCGATCAATTTCAAACTCACATCCCGGTACCAAAACAGAACGGCAGTGGCAACGCCAATACATACAGTGCTGACCAAAAGAAGCAATGTGAAAAAAAAGGAGAGGTTAGGATGATTGACGGGCAGCACACCGGCAAAGACCATCATACTGATGATGAATGCTATAATTGGAGCAGCCCAACCCGACCAGGTGCGGAAGAATGCCCTGTAACGGACGATAAGCCACGCTGCTGCACCTATTAAAGAAAGAATGAGCCACACTGCGTATGCAATGAGCAGCAACTCGCTGTCAAAATTAAGGTCGGCCGGAACGACGGCGATGAGCAGCAGGTCAAAGAGCAGTATCCCCCAGGCCAATCTCGTTAGCCACGCAAGTAAACGTGATTTATTCATAATTCATACTCCGCTATCAACCAACGGTGCAATAATTGCTTACAGCTATTGCATCGCTTGCCTAAATGATAAGGGCCAGGTACAGACTCACCACACGTGCAACGCCTGGCATATTTGTGGTCGGTATAAAAGAACCAACCCAGCCCAACAGCAGCAATGACAAATCCACATGCTGCCACGAGAAAAAGGAGGAGAATTGATGTGTCATCAGACCTAAGCAAAGCTGCTGTGATGGGTGTCAAAATAGACAGGCCAAAGCTCGTCGTTGTAACCGCGATAATCCCATAAGCAATTCTCACGAGTTGGCGCTTTTGCTCGTTTTGTGGAAAGCTATACCAGGTGAACAAGCGCCGCAACAGCCACATATTGCTTCCAATGAGTAAAACCAGGGAAATCAAGACGATGAACACTTGGGCAATGTTGACAAAACTGGCTTGTAACACAAAGCTGGTTAAATCTTCAACAATCGGCCCATCATGGAATCCGGTCGAACGCGCAATACTCATAATCGCGGCGTCCAATGTTTCCTCCAAAAGATCTGGAGCCAAAATCAGTAAAACCCACATCAAGCCAAGTGTTAGCATTAGCCAGACAAAGCGCAAAGCAACGACGACGCCAATGATTTTAAGCATTGACTTGTAGACGGATTTTCCCAAAACGAGCGGCGTCATCAGGGCCAGAGTCACCACGACCGAGATCACCAGGACCGAAAAGTGCATCGGCCACTGGCCCTGATAGGGCAGCGTCAATGGCGTAGCTAACAGGATGTCTAAAATCAACGCGATCCCTCCCAGTGAAAGAGCCGTCACCAGCCAATGGTCATAGGCCCGTGTTGGGTTTTCCAAAGCCTCAATACGTCGTTTAAACTCGGGATGTGTGCTAAACCACTTTCTGACAAATGTGGGCGGGGCCAACGCCGACTTGATTTGCTTGCCAATCTCTTTGATCCGGGATTTGACTTTATTCCAAAGAGATATTGTGGGCGCTTTACCTGTATCAGGCTTGGCGCGCGAGCCTAGTATGAAAGCATAACACAGGGAATCGATGTTTTTCTGAGTATGCGCCACACCGGCATCCGCGTAGAATTCACGAATGCGCAAGAGTTTTCGCCAGTAGAATAACCACAAAATGCCCCCCACGAGGATAAAGGGCAAAGTAGCATTGGCGGCAAACGTAATGACAGAAAATATATTGAGACTTGCTGCCTTTTGTTGCAAGTCGGCTACCTCCTCTGCCGGAGGCAACGTTGGAAGGTAAAGCTCTCCAATCCCTGCAGGAAACATCTTTACTTGCTCGATAAAAGCCGGATAGTCAAACGCTATAAAATCTGGCTTGACGACCAGAAGGAAAAAACCATAACCCATCAAAAAAGCCATTGCCCACAGCATAAAGGTAGCCACTGCCTGTAAAAGCGCGCGCGCATACCCCATCTGCCAGTAATCGCCGTTTTTAAAATGGTATAGCTCGTGGGTAAACATCGCGTGCACCGCGGATGTGCTGGTTGGATCCTCAAGGTCAGCTTGTAGGCGCTTGGCCTCTGCACACGAGGTTGCAATGTACCAACGTTTGAACGAACCGAAAACGTAAAGGGGAACCTGGCCTTTACCGATGACTAGCTTGGGCGTCCGCGGCAACCCAATCTTGCGAGCCTTATTTTCGATGACTTGAATCAGGTCGGCAAACTCGTTACCTGCGTGACTCAAGCCATGCTTTTCAAGCTCGCGTTCAGGCCAGGCCAGAAAAGCCCGCAGCGGCAAGAACAACAATCCCAAAACCAGGGGGATCATAAATGGCTGCGAGCCAACGCTGCCCACGGCGACGGCTCCAAGGAGAACGAGCACAATCAAAGCAAAGAGGATGGTCGTTTGATTGGGCAAAGAAAACACATTCAATTTGTGTGTTTCGGTATTATTTTCCATATTGGCTCACCATGTGTTCCTGCAAGGCGATGTTAACCGCGCGCGTGAGTTCTTGCAATGCCTTTCGATTCTGGGCAAGAGGCATATAAACGACGAGTACTCCTTCTGTAGGAACACCTGGAAAAGCGGTAGGAGCGCCCCCGGTCGGATCGACGTCATCTTGCCAAGAAACGTGCGGACGTAACTCTTTGACTATAGCGAAAAGTTCATCAAGTCGTCCGTGGCGCATAGCATAGGCGGCTATCTCACGGGCTATGTCGACTGCATTCTCACCAAACAAGTTTTCGTCATCTATGTTCAGGTCAAAGCAGAGGTCCCGTAGTTCAGTGTCGTTAAAACCCTTGGCAAGTGTCTGGCGCAACTTGGCCCGACTTTTCCACTCGGACGCTCCTTTATCTGAAGAAACTGCAACCTGAGCGATGGGGAGAGCGCTGTGGGGTTCTCCTTTGAGGCGTGATGTGACAGCCGCCAAGTTATTTTTACCCAATTTCTGCAGAAACTGGAACAGTACTTGGGTGACGATGGGAACGATTGCGATCAGGGCCAGTTCCCCACCCCCCAAACCCATTGCCGCATTTGCGGCCTCGGGTGACATCGTCTGATCTTTGGCAACCCTGTCTAATAACGGCTCGACAAAACGTTTATTCATCCTTGCTTCTGATGGCGCAAGGGTACCGGCCGCTTGCAAGCTGACCGTTCGAGCAAAGGCTCGATTTTCTGGTACGGACAAGAACTCGTCGATCTTCATTTGACCTCCTATTGTTTAGCTCAATATTTGTGACAACTGCACCGGCGACTGGCATCAAGGTGATTCAATGTCAAGATTAACCCGCTCCGAGGCCGCAAGATAGGGAATATCGCTATAATCCTCCAGGTAAACACCGGGGGCATATTGAGGATCATTCGCCACACTTTCCTCTACTAATAACGCCCGCAGGCTAAACCTGTCACCAGTTCCTGGTGAGTGCATATCGTCTCCCATTGCTGCAACAATGCTCCACGTACCTTCCAGGCGATCAATAGAAAGACCGTCCTGAATCCACCACCCACCACCAGGAGGGTTCACGGGCAAGACCAGAACCATAACAGTAATACCCTGCCTCTCGTTTGCCCCTTCAAAGCGGCCTTCAACGCGAGCCGGACAATAATCGTTGCCCGGACAATTATACGTGCCTGTCTTGGGGATAGAGATGGCCACGCTATATTCTGGCGGCGGTTCTTCATCCGTGATAATTGTGATGAGAGAGCTCTCACTTGATATTGAGTTGTTTTGATCGTCGTACACTGTGACGTGCACTGTATCGCGCCCAGGCGCAACAGGGGCAGTGTAGGTGATCGTGGATTTATCGGTGAGACCATCGGGTGTGACCGAGCCAAACTCGGCCCCCCATTTGTAGGTCAACGTGCTTGGGTCGCAGGGGTCAAAACAGGTTGCCTTTACGGTAACCTGGGTTTGTTCTCTAACGTCCAGTATCGAATCATCCGCCGTTGGCGGCTGTGTGATCTCCAAAGACGGTAGAACGTTTATGATCATAATTGTGGCTTGGGCTGAGGCCGAGTGCCCTTCAGTGTCTTGAACCAGAACAGAGACAATATCTTGGCCCGGAACATCAGGCGCAAGATAAGAAATCACTGACTGGGGGATCGGACCACTCGGCACGGTTCCGTTACTTGCACTCCAAGCAAAAGTTACGCCCGAGTTACAGCCCTGAATGGTCACGGTCACGTCGATCCTTTCACCAGGAGTTACGTGTGCTTTGGCAGGACGCAAGCTGGTGATCACAATGTTACACTCTGGATCTGGGGTGCAACTAGCCAGGATGACTATGCTCAGAGAGAGCAAGAACAGGGCCAAGAATGCTTGAAACAAGTTGAACCGTTTGTGATGGGAACAGTGAAATTTCATCGTGTGCCTCCTGTGAATTATTATTGATCTGAACCTTGAACAACACTAACCTGGATATCGCCTGAGATAATTCTACCAGACGCATCGCGTACCGCAACCTCTATCGTGTCGGGGCCAACAAAGCCCGGTGCAGTATAAGTGATCGTCGAGTAGGCTGTCAGCCCGGATGGTTCAACTTGCCCATTGTCTGCTGACCAGACGTAGGTCAAGCTCTCACCACAATCTTGGACGGCTACGGTGATATGGGTCGTCTCGTTGGGAGATAAATTTTCCTTTGCCGGATTTAAATCTGTTATCGCGAGTTCGCATGATGGCTCTGGCCTCCAAATGGCTGCAATATCCGGCCAAAACCAGGCCCCAAGGGCAACCAATAACGCAAGAAGGGCGAGAATCCCTTGCCAACCAGCCCAGTTGCGACTCTGTATAAATCTCCGCCACCAACCTGAGAATTGCCTGAACATTCTACTAGCTCCTTTTGCCTGCATTGTCGAGGTAGGACCAAATTCCTCAATTTCACCTTGTACTGCGGCAGATACGGGTGGAGGAATATCGGGTTCGGGGTGCTGTGTTTTCTCTGTTTTTTTCGGAGCCAGTTTTCTAATCTCGTCCTCCAGGCTATCTATTTGCTGCTCAACGTCACGACGCTCCGTCTCGGCCTGCTCGATTTCTTGCTCCAATTGGAAACGTACAGCAGTACCCGCCTCAATGGCATGGCTGGCGCGCAATCGCTTTACTCTCTCACTCAGCAAGTTGTACTGTGTCTGAAAGATTCCAAGTTCGCGTTTTTTGCGTTGTAGGCGTGAATTGGATGGCATTGCCTTTTTCTCCGAGTTGCTAGCGAAACCTTGAATTGCGGATGCGATCAAACGCGCAAACCCCAAGATGATATTTTGCCGTCATTTAAATTCCCGAACAATTAATCGTACAGCATGTCCAAGAAAGCCCAAAATTCCCAAGGGGACAACCCACCCAATAACACATATTATGGGCTGAAGCCACCATAAAGGCGATGGCTCCTCCGCATAAGTAAAATCTAGCATCAAAAACTCGACAATATTTCCCGGAAAGAACCTGCTGAACAATGCCAATGACCAGATGAATATCACAGTCATCCAACCTATCAATCTTAATCCGGTATCAATGCCATGATACCAGAGTAATATTGCCGTAGCAACTCCAACTAACCAACCACTGACAATCAGGAAAAGAGAAAAATTGGGGTGGCGAATGGGTAAAACACCCTGAAAAATCATGCTGCACAGAATCAAACATGCAACAGAGATGGCCCAACCTGACCAGGTGCGAAAAAAAGTTCTATAGTGAATAACAAGCCAGGTTGATGCAGCGACCAGGGACAGAGTAAGCCAGCCTGTGTAAGTAAAAAGCAACACGCTACTATCAAAATATGTGTCGGTAGGCACACTAAAAACGACGAGTAGATCAAAACCAAGCAATCCCCATGCCAACCTGGTAAGCCACAAGTTCAGACTTGCTTTTTTCATAATTCATACTCCGCTATCAACCACGGATGCAATAACTCATCACAAGTCTCACAGCGTTTGCCTAAATAGTAAAAGCCAGGCATGTGCGCATCACACTTGGGGCAGCGTTTGGCGTATTTGCGATTAGCATAAAGGAACAAACTCAGACCAACGGCAGCCATAACGAATCCCAACGCTGCCACGAGAGAAACGATGAAGAATGACATATCTTCAAATCCAAATAAAGCTGTTATGGTGGGCGTCAAAATAGATAGGCTAAAGCTTGTTGTTGTAACCGCGACAACCCCGTAAGCCACTCTCACGAGTTGCTGCTTTCGCTTGTTTTGTGGAAAGCTATACCACGTGAACAAGCGCCGCAACAGCCATATATTGCTTCCAATGAGCAAAATCAGGGAAATCAAGACAATGAACACCTGGGCAGTGTTGAGCAAGCTGGCCTCAATCACAAAACTGGTTAAATCTTGAACAATCGGACCATCATAAGGAGTATAACGCGCGATACTCACAATCGCGCTGTCAAATAACGCCACGAGAAGGTCGGGAGCCAAAATCAGTAGAACCACCATCAAGCCAATGGTCAACGTTAGCCAAATGAAGCGCAAGGCGATAACGACGCCAATGATTTTAAGCATCAGCTTCCAGATCGGTTTCCCCAGAACGAGCGGCGTCATTAACGTCAGAGTCACCACGACCGAGACAACCAGGACCGAAAAGTGCATCGGCCACTGGCCCTGATAGGACAGCGTCAATGGCGTAGCTAACAAAATGTCTAAAATTAACGCGAGTCCTCCCAATGAAAGAGCCGTCACTAGCCAATGATCATAAGCCCGTGTTGGATCTTCTAGAGCCTCAAGGCGTCGTTTAAACTCAGGATGTGTACTAAACAACTTTCTGACAAATGTAGGCGGGGTCAACGCTGACCTGACCTGCTTGACAATCTCTCTGATCCGGGATTTGATTTTATTCCAAAGAGATACTCCAAGTACTTTACCCGTATAAGGCATGGCGCGCGAGACCAATATGAAAGCATAACACAGGGAATCGATGTTTTTCTGAGTGTGCGCTACACCGGCATCCGCATAGAACTCGGCTGCACGAAGGGACTTTCGCCATAACAATGGCAATATACCGCCAAGTACAATGAAGGGAAAGATAGTGTCGAATACAACATAAGAGAGAGAATTCAAATCAAGTGCCGCAATTTTGGTTTGCAGTATGGCTAGTTCTTCCACCGAAGGGTAAAGCGCCTGAATTTGGGATGGCAATGCCCCAAGTTGGTTTACATAGTCCAAGAGGTCAAGCTCAAGTACAGCATCTTTTATGGTCAAGAGGAAAATGTCACACCCTATCAAAAAGACGGTAGCCCATCCCATCAACCTAAACGCAGTTCCCAAAAGATCACGTGTGTACCCTGCCTTCCAATAATCTCCGTTTTTGAAGTGGTAAAGCTCGTGAAGAATCATTGCGTGAACCGCAGACGTACGAAACAGATCTGCAAGATCGTCTTGCAAGCGCCGAGCTTCACTGCGTGAAATCGCAATATACCAATGCCTCAACGAACCGAAACTGTAAAGGCTGATTCCACCTTCACCGATAACAAGCTTAGGGACACGTGGCAAACCAATGGCTTTGGACTCTTGCTCAATGACACTGGCCAAGTCAATAAACTCGTCGCCTGCTCGACACAAGTTATGCTTTCTAAGCTGACGCTCAGGCCAGGCCAGAAAGGTGAGCAATGACAAAATCAATATGCCCAGCGCCAAAGGCACTATGAATGCCTGGAATCTTGTACTCTCGACAAGCACACTCCAGAAAGACACCATGATCAGGCTGAGTAGAATTGTCGCCTGGTTGGGCAAAGCAAATATATTGAGTTTATGCGAGTTTCTAGTTTTCTGTTCCATAATGTTAGGTCTCGTCTATTTGAACTTGAATATGGATAGCTTTGATAATCTCCAGTTTTAGTCCTATATCTTTCATAGGATGAGAAAATCGCTCTCCACGCTCCACAAAGCTTTTCAGCTTTTCGGAACTACGTACATCGGTCAATACAATGAACAATTTATACGGACCATTCCTTAGAAACCCTAACTTGTGCTGCCAAACTCCCTTGTGCTTTTCGGCGGGACCATTCATCGGGTACCATACCAATTCCAATTCAGACCATACAATGAGCCAGATGTCTTTGTCTGGAAGTTCGCTCTGATAGCGGCCTAAAACCAAGTCCTTTGTCTCGATAATCTGTTCACTATCCTCTATATTTAAGATTGTAATAATACCTGCTGCCGAAATAGTTTCATCAGAGATCCGTTTTTCTGCAATTACACGAATAAAATACAACCAAGTGAACACAAAGCTTATAGGCGCACCAACAATACATGTTAAGACTATTATCATCACAAGTTGAACACCAATACCAAACAACTCCTCTCTGATGATAAATTCAACAATCTCATCGCCACTTTTATTGGATACGATTACGGAGGGCATTGATGTGGACGACGAAGGGCGTACAACTACATTTAGAGTCGTTTGTATAGTAAACACGACAATTACGATGAAGGCTAGGAAAACAACAAACCAGAACCACTCACTTTTTGCATCCAAAACAACCAATAGTTTACTAATGAAATCATCTATTGGCCGGGCTTGTTCCATTTCCCTTGGAGGAGGTGCCTGCGGTAACGTATCACGTTGCGATTCCAAGTGTTTCTCAGACAAAGCCAGACCAGGCACATCCGGCAGTGAATATGACTCGATAACACCAGGGCGCGCTTGCCTGATCCCATCTAGCAGTTCCGCTGTACGTTCACGATTTGCAAAGTGCGCGATCAATTCGCGGATTTTGGCATCCTTGCCCTGGTCAGGCAACGCTTCATAGTCTACGTCCAGATCAAAGTAAAGAGTACGTAGCTCATCTTTGGTGAAATGTTTGGCCAATACTTGACGTAATGTAGCTCGGTCCATTGACTAGGCTTCTTTCACTTTCTTTGGAGGTGATCGCCCAAGTTCGCTCTCCAACGCCTCAAACTGCCGCACAATATTATCGTGCTCTGCTTCAGCTTGCTCGATATCCCCTTCCAACTCGAAATCGTCCTTTACTCTGGCTGATCTTGCACGAGCCACGCGCAAGCGTTCGATTTTCTCACTCAGCACATCATATTGCTTCTCAAGTTCGCTATGCCTGCGCTGTAGATGTGAGGTAGAGGACATTGCACTATCTCCCGGATTGAACTATCGCAACAAATGTTCAATCCGCCCCAACTCATCACCAAGCTGAGCCAATCTGGTCTCCGTTTCCAGAATCTCTTGTTCCAATTGGAACTTGATCATCACCCCAGCCTCGACCGCGTGTGCCTTACGCAGACGTTTGGCCTTTTCGCTCAAGATATCCCACTCTTGCTGTAACGTATCACGTTGCGATTCCAGGCGTTTGTCAGCCAAAGCCCGACCAGACGCATCCGGCAGAGAATATGACTCGATAACACCAGGGCGCGCCTGCCTGATCCCGTCTACCAGTTCCGCTGTACGTTCACGATGTACAAAGTGATCGATCAATTCGCGGATTTTGGCATCCTTGCCCTGGTCGGGCAATGCTTCATAGTCTACGCCCAGATCAAAGTAAAGAGTACGTAACTCATCTTTGTTGAAATGTTTGGTCAGTATTTGACGTAATGTGGCTCGGTCCATTTATCTACTCCCTTTTGAGTGCGCGCGCAATCACACCTACTCCACAACCTCAATTTCCACCGGCGCGGCATCCGCGCTGACATCCGGGTTGTAATAATCATACACCCGCCCGGTCTGCGTTCTCAGCCTCACCGGGCTGCGCGCTCGCAAGTGAAAATCAAAATCCAAGGGGCGGCCTGCTTCGAGTTTTTCAAAATAGACAATGATGCGCTCCGCTTCGCGGTCGATGCGCGTGATCTTTGCCCCCTGGTGACCGGGCGGTGGGTCGCGGTGTTTGGATAACAACCGCTCCAACTCGGCTGCGTCGGCCTCAAACCCAGGCGGTATGACCAACTCGGCGATCCCCCACTCGACAGTTCCCTCCCGCAATGGGATGTGCACCATGACTTTGGTCTCGTCTCCAACCCGCAGCCTGGCCTGGTCATATTGTACCACCATATCAATAGCTCCGGTAGGCGTCGGCGTGCTCGTCTGGGGCCAGGGCACGTAATAGCTGGTATGGATATGATATGCCAGGTTACCGGTGCCTTGTACGTCAATCTGAACCGTGTTTGTCAAGGGGACGACGACGTCCGTGAAGCTGACAGTACGCGCAATATCGCTGTTGTCGGGCGTAAAGTGCATTGGAGCGGCCATTTGCCCATTGACCGATACCTGAACCGTGGCATTCGTCTCGTCGCCTCCCTTGAGCGCGGCCAGTTGCAATGCCTGGAGTGCCAGAACCGTGCTTTGCGTAGTGCCCCACGCACCCGCTGCCCCCTTTTGCTGCATCAAATAGCCGAGGGCGCGGGATGAGAGATCGGGGTGCGAATCGGCCCGCATCATCGCTTGCGCTGCCAGGGCGGTTGTTTCGACGCTGCCGTTTACGCCGCCGGAACCCACAAAAGTGACGACGTCGTTGGGCCAATAAGCCACGTTGCCGCGAACGACCGCCGCCCCGGCCAAGCGGTTCACTGCGGTTTGTGCCGAGGGGCTGGCGGGGTCGGCTGCCACGAGCGCATTCGCGCACAGGGCCAGCACGTATGGGTCCTGGGCCTGATCCAGGTGAGCGCGGACGTAATCCAACCCGGCCTGGGTGCGGGCGTCATCTCCGTATCCGGCTCGCGCCAACGCCCACGCGACGTAAGCCGTCACCGGCAAGCGACTGTTGCCGAGATCAGACCAGGACGTTTCGTGGACCAGGCCCTGGTCATTGTCCCACGTGTCGTCGGGATTCTGCTGGTCGAAAAGCCAAGCGGCTGTGCGCTCGGTCAGGTTTTCGTCCACGGGATAGACCTGGGCCATGTCGGCGAGCAGCATCAGGCCATAGGCCGAGAGCATACGGTCGGCGGGAGGATCTCCCCACAACGAAAAGCCACCGCCCGGTACCTCAAAAGAGGCGACCAGTTGGTAGCCCTGCGAAAGATAAGAATTGGCTTTGAAGGCAAGCGCCCAGTTCACCTGCTCCACGGCTTGCAGAAATTGTAGGGCCATAACGTTGGGGTACGTGACACTGTTGGCCTGCTCAAAGCAGCCGTGGGGAACGCCTAACAGATTATCTATGCCCTCGGCTATCTGGCTGAGCGTGCTGGGATAGATTTTCACGTCAATCTGGCCTGTGCCGGGGATGGCATCGCCCGGAATTGACAGGGGTATGGTGGTTGAGCCGGGCAGCCAATCCGACGTGTCTTGGTCAAATCGTTGCCCATCGGGTATGATCTCGCTGGGAGAACGGGCGACAAAGTCATCGCTCGTGTTTCTGCCACTGATCTCGGCGTGAGGCCGGACACGCCCCCGCCCCCACGTGATCTGAATGGGAAAGTAAATGGTCCTCATCTCACCTGGCGGCAGTTCAATCTCCTGGGTTGGAGTTTCTACGTGCTGGAACCAACGCTCCGGCGGCAGGCTCACGCGGACCGTCTGATCATCGCCCTGGTAATTGTACACGTCCACCGGCACGGCAGTCTGTTCGTTGTAGCGCAACGTCGAGGGCATTTCTATCTCTGCCCACAACTCTTGATAGGCCGGGATTGGCACTGACGCCCATCCAATCTGGCCGTCTTGGGTGTTGGCCAGGGCGATCAGCCGCCAGGTAGGCGTGATGATCTTTGGCAACTGCAAGTCGAGTTCCAGATGGCCCAGGTCGCTGGTCTGAGTAGCCGAATACCAGGCCATAGTTGTTGGAAAGACAGGGTCGAGGATCGGGTCGTAACTGCGCCTGGGGTTTGCGCCGCCTGGCCCGGATCCCTCCACTGAAATCCGCCAAGATTCCAACAGTCCCTCTATCTGGTCGATGACCTGTTCTGAATCGCCCTGGGGAGACGACGAACGTCGAGCCGCCAGAAACACGTTCACACTCAGCAGCGCCATTCCAACCAAAAGGCCGCATCCCACGGTAAAAATGATGCTTCGTCTCTGCAACCTTCCGCCACGCCAGAGCATAACCAACGCCGCCAGGATTCCCAGGGGCAGGAGAATGGCCAACGCTATCGGGAAAAGGTTGGGAGCAGAGGGAATACGAGATGGCTGTAACTCGGCCGGCAGGGCAATCTGCTCGGTGGGCGTGATGGGCGATGACAATGGCGGGCGCAGAGTCCAGTCGGCCAGCGCGGCGCTCAAAGCGGCGTTGCGAGCCTCTACCAGGTCCGGGGCAACCGGCAGTTCCAGGAGTGCGGGAATGAACGGATGCCCGGGGTCTCGGTTCGGCGTCAACATGTCGGCGCGCAGTGTGAGGAACCAGCGAGCTATACTGGGGTCAGGTTCCTGCCCATAGAGAACAGATTCGTCGATCACGGCGATTCCCACCGTCGCCGATACGGGCGCACCGGCTCTCGTGCGCGTATCGAGCGTGACGCGCGCCTGGTCGCCGGGGCGATAGATAGGCTCGTCCAGGTTGACTTGCAAATCCAGGTCGTTGCCGGATCTGACCAATACGGTGCGTGTATCGCTGACGACGTGCCCGTCGGGCAATTCTTTTTCGGCGTAAAGCTCGAGCAACCCGTCCATACCCGGCGCGAGGGGGATAGAGAGAGTCGTCGTCACGCCCTTGATACGGATCGATTGCTCATCAAGCTCTAGCCCCTGCCGCAAAAGGCCCAGGTGAATTCTCCCGTCCAGCCCGTAACTCGATACCGTCGCTTGTAGCGTATCCCCTACGTCGTAGAGCGGCTGTTCGGGCCGCAGCAACAACGCGCTTTCCGCCTGAGCCACCGGCAGGTCGATCACGGCGCGGCCAGTGCGGTCTCGTTGATCCCGGGCGGTGGCGCGAAGCGTGACACCCGCGCCAGACGGTACGAGTCTCAACTCGGCCACGCCCAGGGGGCCGGTGTCCAGTTCGTAGGTTTCGTCGTCGAGTTCCACCAAAAGTTGACAGTCCGCCGGTGTTGCATCGGGATGGGCGGTGAGCAAATAGACGATGTTTTCCACGCCAGGTTCGAGTGTTCCACTTTCCGGCACGGCCCGGATGTGGATCGCTTGGCGGCCCACGGGCAGGCGGCGGCTAACGCGAACGGTGTGGTCGTCCTGGTCTGTGACCGCAATCTCTAACACAAAGTCAGCCCCCTCCGGGCCGACGTGTTCGGCGGTGAACGCATCGGGCAGGGCAAAGACAAAGTGCAAAAAGCCCAATTCGTCGGTGCGAGACACGCGGGCAAATACCTGCTGCCGGCCACCATCGTATGCCCAGCCGCTCAGTTCGACCTGGGCATCGCGTACCGGGCGTCCGTAATGATAGTTCGCCCTGATGTACCCACTGACTTGATCGCCGGGCAGGTAAAATGGTTGGTCAAAAGTAGGCTCTACCAAAAAATGCGGGTTCTCGCCATCCTCCACCCACAGCGTCAAGGCCGAGACGGCGCTGCCCAATGTGGCGACGACTCGATATCGCCCGCCGCCCACCAGGGGCGAGATCACAAAGTCCCAGACGGCAACGCCCGCATCCGACGTGACAGTCTCCTGCTGAAAGACTTTGATGCCCTGGGGGTTAGCGATGGCGGCTTGTACCGCCTGCCCGGCCAGCGGCTGCCGGGTGACGGCATCGGCGGCCAGGGCGCGGACGTGGATGGTCTGGCCGGGGCGGTAGATGGGGCGGTCGGTGGTGAGTAGGATGGCGGGTTCTTGAGGGGTGACGTTGGCATACGCGGGTGAAGGGGTTGTGTTTGCTGGTTGGATTAGGAGGAGTGTTGCCAGAAGAATGGCTACAAGGTTGACTTGTCTTTGGCTTGACATTTTGTCACGCTCCTTTGCTGCCAGAAATCAGCATTTGTCCTTTGATTGTTGGCGTCAGCACATACCCCCTGCCATATCTTGGGCTTGACTGAATCAAAGCACGGGAAAGAGAATCCTGGATTGTGTCCAAAAATAAGCAGGAGCCAACGTACCCACGCAAAGGTAGGCAACTTTGCGCCAGGACAGAGTCTTATGGTTGAATCTTGATCTCGATTTTGTCAGTCAAGGTCAAAATATCGTCTTCCAACTCGGCACTGATTTGATATGGTCCACTACCTGCTTGGGGAATATTGCATTCCCAGGTCGCAATACCAACATCCGATGTGATATCTTGTCCTTCAGCGACCTTTTTACCGGTTTGAGGGTCAAAGAGGATAAATTTGATTTTTTGACTCTTTATGGGCAATTGCGTAATAGTATTGGCAACCAGTGCACGGATGTGAACGGTTTGTCCCAGTTGGTAGGCAGAAGAACTGTCGTTGATGAGCAAGATAGCGGGACGTGGATCAGGTTCATCTGATTCAACTTTAACCGGGAAAAGACACGCCATCCCCAATCCCCAAAGAATGGCAGACCCACAAGCACGCCAGGTTAATAACTCGATCAGTTTCTCGACAGACTCTCCTTCCACGGCCATAGATAGATTACATAGAATCCAAATTGCACGGGCACTGAAACAAAAGCCCAATACAATAATCGACAGTTTGATCACGGGTGTGGACTTGGTTTTGACAATTCGACATCTAAAAAGTTTGACAACATTTCTACAATGTGCTAATGCTACAGCAGCAAGGATAAGCATAATGACAAACAGAAAACTTGGCCAAAACCGTAACCAAGGATTTTCACTCGTGCTTGTTGACACCAATTTACTTGCACCTGCCAACATCAAAACATTGGCCATAGCTACTGCAACCAGGATTTGCACCAGTTTTGTGTAGCTATTCGGAAATGAGGCTATTTTTTCAGCCAATGCCACAAACAGTAAAAGCAAAACAGGTATCACAATGTTTGCGCCAGGTGGTATCAATAGCAACTTGAATGTCGCGTAAATCAATGTCTTTTCAGCATTCAGTTTAACAGTAGGCATTGTCTCAAAGTATTCGTCACTGCTTGGAGTATCCTGACCAGATAGATTACTGTCACCTATTCCTTTTGTTATGCAATACGTGCCCAAATCATTGTGATTGTGAATGGCAAAGCCCACCCCACCCTTTAACTCGGAAAGAATTGTAGGTGATACTAGAGACATATCCCATACAAACTCGGAAGCAACCGTTGCCCCTGGGGGTACATCCTCCACAAGCCATGCATTTCCTTGGCCCTGTTCTATTGTTGGCAATACGCCCACAATAGTGTTGTGGGGAGGGTCGGCGTCAACCAAGGCTAGAGCTAATGTTAACGATTTGGAATGGGCATAGTGATTGGTTACAAATATTTCCCCTTCTCCTGGCAAGAATTGGGCCGTGTTGAGAGGGTATTTGAGCCCAATGCCCCAACAATTATCTTTTTCTCCGTCGCATTTATTGTGAGCAGTCTCAACAGTAGCCCATTCCTCCCACAAGTGTCCCTCGGATAATTTTGGGTAAATGTGCGTATAGTAGCACTGAAATGCAAAGACGATACTTATTATCCACCATAACCATCCCCACGAGGTGTTGGGAAGAAGATTGTCAAAAGTAGAACCGATGACCTTGTTATTCATATCTCACTCCTTTATGTGCCAAGTTAATCTACTCAAGGACAAATATCGTTTGCGGGGGAATACTGGTCGATAATTGCCTCAATATCAATTATTGCCTCATCTTGTGTGCACTCGACAAAATCAGCCAATCCAATGACATCACACCAACGTTGTGCATTGTTTGATGATATAATTGAGAAATGATCATAGAACTTGAAATCTTTGCAAGGAATCCTCAAATAAAGATTGGTAACCTCCGGTACATTCTCCCTATCCTCAAGATAGGCATCACAAAGCGAGAATTCATCATCACAGTTTGGCGTAGGGGTAGGAGTAGGTGTCGGTTCAGGTTCACAGGCTGACAGAATGGAAAAGTGCGAGTTTGAGGTTGCAACTCTCAAAGCTGAGTTGACAAATTCACAATTGTGGATTTGTGGTTCCGGCACAGGATAGAACTCTTCTCCCCACCACTTGATGGGCAGCATGATCGTAAACATACATTCTGGATCTGATCCAGGTTCTACATCTATCTCTTTGATTATTAACTCGGGCTTGAATATGGTGGTCATTGTCATAGGATTTCCAGGATATTCTAACGTTGGTCTTCCATCTATTTGTATTTCACCATCTGGTGAACCTAGCTCTTCAAAATTCATCAAATGCCATTGGACTGATATATCACTTGAGGCAATAGTTTCTGTTGGCAGGGGAATATACGCAGTGTGAGTCTCACCAGGTATTATGCCATCCAAATGCTTCCGCCAAATTTGTCTGACGCCGGCCCAAGAAACATCGGCTACCAAGTATGTATATCCAGCTTCTTTGAGCCTGTCTTCTTCTGGAAGATCATGTTGCTGGGATATGGTTAGCGTAATCCCATTATTCGCAACCAGGTAATTCCTACCACCACTATCATGCCTAATTTCAGGAGAAAAGCCCAGTTCAAATTCAGACCATACTTCGAAAGGGTCAAAAGGTTCTGAGGTAACCCAGAAAATCGCAAGAGCATCATCATATTTTTCTATTAACTCTATATGAAGAGTCTCTCCTCTACATTGACCAGGGATGGTTACATCTTTGGTGTCAAACCCCCAACTCCCCATTGACCTCACCCGTAGGTCCTGTAGGTCTGAATTTGTTTCAATGCCTTCACCACATGTGACAGAAAAGGAAATGTGGTGATTTTCACTATTATGGAAATAAGAGACTCCTTGAATGCGAATACTATCAACCCTATCAACCCTATTAATACCCATTGGAATTGGAATTTCCACTTTGTTATTTGCCCAACCAAAAAAATTGTCAGCAAATAAGATGCCGTCTTTTTTTAACTCGTCCATTAACAGTTCGACTTTTTGTGTATTGTTACCAGGCGACCATATCTCTGAGGCCCTTATAACTCGGAAATTGGTGTAATCACCCTCCCTGTGATTTTGGTTAAAGCACCACATTCTCTTTAGAGCGCTCGTGTCGTCTATTTTATGGCCCATCAAATAGAGATAGAAATATAGTTCACGGTCTTGACGCTCTCCCAAACTCGCCTCTAAATCCCCAAAGATACCTTCAATTTCATTTGCTGTTTCTTGATACAACTTACCCTCATAGGTAAACTCACCATCAGTAAGTAATACGATAGCTAGTCGTTTGGAACCTCTCTTATCCCATTCAGCGAAAACGTCTTCCAAAACATCGGGCAAGTCGTCGCTCGTGGTGTGGCCCTGGTCTCTCGCAAAGTCGTATTGCCAGTTTTCGATTTCCCAGTCTCTCCACTTCAGAGGCGGGCCTTCCTCTCCCGTCATCAACCCCCTCATTTTCCTTGAATTGACATTATAATGCGAATTAAAACCATAAGCCGCTATAGTTATCTCTGGGCCTCTTGGTTCTGCATCCTCGAAAAATGTCATGAAAAACTTGAGGAAATTTCCTCTGATGACACCTTCGTTATCACGTCTCGATTTACCTATTGTTCCTTCTTCATAATTCATACTTCCCGATTCATCTACCAAAAACACCAAAAACACATCGTCCGAATCCGATGTTTGACTCGCAAAAGCCTGGCGCACCGTATTGGGTGCTGTTCTGTCCACAACCGAGTCATTGGGAGCGTACCCTACCACCAAGAAAACCAAAAAACTCAAGCTAAACCATTGCCGTATTTTCATTTTTCCTCCCTGATCTAGTTTTACGTTCCAACGGATTGACTTTTTAGAAGCGAGAGACGTGCTTCATCGTACTCCCCTTGCTTCCACGCACATTTGTAAAGAAATGGTCTTGCATTCAATTCATTTGAAACATATTCACATTATATTCATGATTATCTTGCTCGTTTCATTATACGATTATTTGCCTGTGCTGTTATAGGAATTTACTGTCAATTATTGAATTTGTTGAGACAAATCTGTGTGTTTCTGTGAAAACCTGTGAATACCCTGTTATCGCCATATCAAACTGCGTACCTACAAATAACAGAAAGAGGCGCGCTGCACAGGCAGCGCGCCTCTCGTTTCCACGCACACTAATAAAACTAGCTAGCGGCTTTGCTTCCGCAAGTGCTCCCCCACCAACAATGCAATCACGTCGCCCAGGTCCTTTGCTTCCCGATAGTCCTCGCGAGCCAGTGGATCGCCTCTCGGTATACCATTGACCCAGGCCCGCCAGTTTGCTTCCGTCTCTGGCGTGGGTTGTTCGACTGCCGATTTCAGCGACTCGATCTGAGCCTCTGGCAGCGCGCCGAAGCGAATCATCTCCACCACCGCCGGATCGAATTGACCAGCCGCACTGGCCGTATCGGTCGCGGGCAAGTCGAGTTGACCGGCGTAACCCAGGGCATAGAGCCGGGCGCGGTCCAGATTCTCTAGCCCGGCAACGACCATTGGGTGCAAAGCGCGCGGCATTTGCTTGATTTCGGGCAAGCGCGCTTCCAGACTGCGGGCGTTCTCGTCGGCTGCAAAGACCGCCGTAGGTTCGTGTCCCCACAACAAGCCCTTGTTCTCACTGTAGACTTGATACGCATCCTGCGCCGCATAAGAGGCATCCAGCGGCACAATGTCCTGAGTCTGAACAGTGGACAGAGCGCACGGGTCCAATGTCATCAAGGGGGTTAGTTGCCGTCCGGCCTGCTGGCGCTTTAGCAAGTGATCTTGGATGTCGCCAGCGTCCAATGCCCTCTGCGTACCGGCCAGCGCCACGTGCAAGGTGCTGTTTCGGGCTGCGCCCAGGTCACATTCCAGCAACGGGGTCGACTGACGCCACACGCGGTCTACAAACTGCTCGGTCTGGCGAGTGCCCGCCATTTCTTCGGCCAGCAACTTGGGCAAAGCGTTGCGCTCGTGCTCCCATACATCGCGCGCCGCGTAGCGGCCCAGCGTCAGCAACGCCTCAGTGAACTGGTTCAGGGCGGTTGCTTCGGTCCGCAGCACAGCGTCGTCCCAGGTGCGCAGCGATAGTTGCGCTTCGCCCTCCAGCCCTTTTTGCCAGAACAGGCGGTCCAGGTGCTCTTCCAGATGCTCGTGCAGATAGTTGGCGTACCACTCGTTCAAGTATTCGTTGTCCGGCTCGCCCCGCTGCATCTCGTAACCCAGGTAGCGGCGGGTCAGGATGTCGTTCATATCCGCGCGCCATTGGAGCAACTGTTGGCGGCGGTCCTCCAGGCGGCCCATAATGCTGCCTAACTCTTCCGACTCTGGCGTGACGCGCGCGGGAGGCACGATCATATCGCGCTGAACTAGCAAAGCCTGGTACATCTTGGCTGCTTCATCCTGATAAAACGGCAACACGTCGATCAAACTCTCCAACTGCCTCTGGGCCGCCTTGCTCAAGCCGGAGAGTCCTTTGGCCCTGTCAGTGACGTCTTGCAGTTCCTCTCTCACTCGCCCCAAAAAGCTCAGACTGTAGGCCACCTTGCCAGATCGAGCGACCAGCGCGCTGCTCTGGCTGAATCCGTTCAGCAAGTGAAGCAATGCTGCATTCAGGTAACTGCGGAACGTTTCCCGTTCGGTCTGCTCGTCTTGCACGACCATATTCTTCAGGCCGCGTTCCAGACCGCGTTTGTCTATCTCGGCCTTTTTTTCCTTCCCTTTCGCCATCAAATGTTCGATGACGCCGAGTTTGATAGCACTGGGGAACGAAACCCCATAGTCATAGTGGCCGGCCAACAAGTCATAGATGCGCTTGTTCAGATTTTTGCCCACCTCCTGATCTTCTTGGTTCTGGGCCGGGCGCAACACGACTTGGCCCTGCGGCTTGCCGACCAACATCAAGGTCAACAACTCTTTGGCCCAGCGCACAGCCAGAGCCTCAATCATATCGGGCAACGGTGTGCGCACCTGGAAACTGCCCAGACCAGAGACTACGGCCTGCCCAGTGGCTACCTGCTCGCGTGTGGCATTGCTCTGATTCCGGCGGCGGCTGCGAAAGTGGTCGCCGCCCTCGCGGCTGACAGGATCGAGTTGCAGCGTGATCGAGTCCGCCATCGCAGGATAGAGCCACTTGACCGGCTGTTCGCCCAGCAATTGCCCGCCGTCGAACAAGTAAAGTTCATCCAACAATCGCCAGTCACACCGGCCATCCAACACATCGTTGCCAGGGGCCCACTTGTAGCGAATTGCATAGGGCTGATCCCCAGCCATCTGCAAACGTTCCAGTTCTCGCAGCGCCGCAAAGGTGTTCGTGGCTGCCACTGTCTGGTCATCCATCAGGGCGGCGAAAACCTTGTCGGTAGCCTGGTATGTCTCGATAGTGACCAGTTTGGCTCCTCCCAGGTGTCCGGCCCGCCGGACCAGGTAAGCGACATCGGACAGAATGCCGCTGCTCAACCCGCCTGCCAGCGAACCGACGATGACCACCCGCAGGTTCCCTTGCTCATCCTGGGCGTCTTTGGCGTTCTTCATCAGACGTTGCCACAGACTATCTGTGGCGTCGGCCCGGAGTTGCAGTTCGCGGAACAGTCCCGCCCTGGCCAGAGGACGCCGTTGTCCGGTGCCCATAGACAGATGCCGCTGGGATTCGGTAAGCGATTGGTACGACCTGGCCGGGAACCACGCTTGCAACTCGGGTTCGACGTCGGCCTGGCGTCCCATATCGCTGATCAGTGCGTTCAGGTCTTTGTCCAACGTAAAGATGCCATCCTCCTCTTTATCCAACTGCACGCCGGTGAACTCGGCCCGCGTCTGGCCGGGTGTGGATGGTTCCTCATCGGCGGTATCTATCAGCATAAAACGCACTTGCTCGGGAAATTCTCCCGCGCCGGCGTCCAGCAGATTTTTCTTGAGATAAGCCAACACGCGCCGTCCGGTACCGCCCAGACCGATGACCATAGCTGGATCAGGGTCCCAGAGCGCCTCAGGGCCGTCCCAGAGGGGTAATACATCGGACGGGGGCCTCATCGGTGCCGGGATTGGTTCAGGAGGAAGGGTTAACGTTCTACAGAACCACCACAACAGGAACAACAACAGGGGCAAGAGCAGGAAAAAGGGCCACAGTCTCCAGATGGATGCCCAGGCCCAGCCCAGCATCTGCCACAGCGTGATCGGTTCGGCCGGCCCCACATAGTAGGCCAGGTGTTCAAAGTCGTTCGTGTTCGCCTCGTCTATCGGACGGGCGGGGCCTGTATCGGGGGTGTAGATTATGCCGCCGGTGGTTTCCTCTTCGACTTCGACAAAGTCGGCCACGTAGGTGTTATAATCTCCGTCTCGCTTGCTGTTAAAGTAGATCTCGGTCCCGTCAGGCGACCAGGTAGGCCACGAGTTGGAGGCATTCTCAATGTGAGTGCCATCGGGCAGGTCATTGGCCCGAATGGGGATGGGTCTGCCGCCCGTAGCCTCCATTACAAAGATTTTAGCGCCCGGATTGGCATAACTCGATCCGCCAGCCGGGGCACTGGTAAACAACAACCAGCGGCCATTGGGCGAATACTGGGGATAATAGTTCAGACCGCCCTCATTAGCACCAGGGAGTTGAGTTGGCTGACCACCATTAGCCGGCACGGCGTAAATATCGCTTTCCCCAATGATGGCAAAACCATCCGATTCCGGGTCCCGTGGGCGGACGAAAGCGATCACCATCCCATCGGCCGACCAGGCTGGCATTGTTTCTATCACACCAGAGTCACTGGCGCCCGGCAGGGGCGTAGTGGTCCTGGTATCCAGATCGAGAATATAGATGTCCCGATCCTCGTGGGAATAGGCCAACTTGTGGCCGTCAGGCGACCAGGCGAAATAGGATCCCCGCAACCCAGAGACGATGCCTGCTGCCTCGTCGGTACGTTGAATGGTCAGTTCGCCGGTCCAACTTCCACTCGATTCGGACGAGATAGCCATCAACTTGGTGTCGCCAGATACAATATGGCACCCTACACACGATTGCTCGTGCTGGTCTACCTCGAACTGCTCTACGTGGCGGATCGGGCCGGGTTCAGAAAAATAGAGATTCGATTCCTCGTCCACGACGCGCCAAAAGACGAGTGTGTTTTGATCGATGCAGACTCCGGTAGCCACAGCATTGGCCAGGAGGGGCGCCAGCAACAGCAGCCACAGCAACAATAACAAACTCAAGATTTTGCACGGCAGCTTGGCTTGGTGGAACCACGGAAGGAGACTCTTGCGCATCAGGAACAAGAGAATTAACAAGAGCAGCAAAAGTATGAGCAAGGCCGGGGACCAGCATAGATTGGCATCGCACAGAGCGACCCGCCAATCATCTATCTGAGACGGCTCGGCAGACCCATACTGTGGCGGTTTGATCTGCACCGCCGTAGTTACGGGCAAGGTGGTGGTCAACGCTTTGGAGGGCAGAATCGTGTCGGCCTCCACTACCTGTTCCCCGGTCGGCATCGTTTCGTCCCGGGCTTCACAACTGGTAAAGAACACATCGACGTCGTGCAAGACGGGATACAGCCCCTGCACGCGCGGGCGGATGCGATAAGTCAACAGAGAGCTAGGTTCATCCACCTGGTCAACCTGCCAGATAACTTTGCCTGGCTGATCAGTGTTGGCGGGTGGATTTGGCGAGTTTCTGACGATTTCGAAACGGTCCGAGTCGTAGGTATGTACGACGCGAATGTTGGTGGCCGCGACCGGCCGGCGTGTCATGACAGCAATATCACGAAACATTTCTTCCAACGACTCGCCAGGGGCAGCAAAATGATAGTCGCTCAAGTCGCTGGCAATGTCTCGCATCAGGCGATCGTCGACGTCATAGCCCAGCCCGACGGTGACGATGCGGATGTCCTCGTCCTTGAGGGCGCGCGCGATTCGCATGGCCGAGTTATAATCACTCTGACCATCAGACAGCAGGACGATCACTTGTGAGACGCGAGGTCGTTTCGATTCGTTGAGTAGTTCGTGCGCCGCCTGGAGTGCTCCGGCAATGTCGGTGCCCCCTCCCGACGCGATTTGCTCGATCGCTTGTTGCAACGAACTATGATCTGAACTCAACTCGTGCATCAGGGTGGTCCCATCGTCAAAGGCGATGACGCCTATCCGATCCGCATCGGTCCGGTTGGGCGAACGCGAAAATTCATCTACAAAAGCGACGGCCGCATCCTTGGCTTCATCCAGCTTTCGCTCCACACCAAACGGTCCATTCATGCTGCCCGAGTGGTCCAGCACCAGCACGGCATCCACAGTATAGCGCTGGACGGTCGGCGGGCACTCTTCCCCCGTGCCAAACAGTTCGACGGTGATGGTGTACTCTTCTTGGCGGAACAGACCAGAAGAGGGGCTGACGTCGTGTTGGGCTTCCATAAAGGGATGGGTCTGGGTAAACACAGAAACGGGCGTGGGGGTAAAGAGAGGTACAACCGTTCCGCCCGGCAAGGTGGCGATGGGCGTAGGCGTGGGTGCGGCCACATTCGTTTCATGTTCCAGCAGCGGTGGCTGCACCGGGTCGCCAATCGGTCCACTGACCAGGTAGCCATTGCAGTCCAGGTAGCCTCCGCCGGTATGCATCATATACGAGCCGGGAGCAGCCGAATCGTCCACGTGGATGCGATAAGTCAGCACTACCTCGTCATCGGCCCGCAGGTGGTGCAGGTCCCAATGCACCTGCTCGCCACTTGAAGAGACGTACCCTCCCTGGCCCACATCCATTATGAGGGCCACGCTTGGGTCCAGAAATTGGTCAGCGATTTGGATGTCTCGCCCGGCCATATCCATCGTTCCATCAGTGGACTGGACAAAAACGGAGCGCAACTGATCAGACGACGGGTCGAGCCAGAACTCGTTGTCCTCAAGCAAGGCGCTCAAATCGCTGCTGGTGACCGGATTCTGAGTGATGTTGTAGCTGTTGGTCAGGATATACACTTTGATGCCCACTTGTTGTGCTTCGCGGATAGCCTGCTCCACGTCACTGCTGGACTGTAGTGGTTGCTGGTCGTGGAGCATGAGCAAAATTAGCCCTGACCGGCGCGAATCCCGACCAATGAGTTGATTCGTGGCCATTCGAATCGAGTCCCCGGCGCTTGTGTCCCCGCCGGTGCCGAGTGATGGTATCTGTTGCCTGACTGCGCCCAAGTCGTCTGTCAGGGGTTGCACGAGAGAGGGCACAGTGTCGCTCGGGTTCGGATTATGGACGATCAGGCCGACCCGTGACTGGACCGGGGCTGTATCCAGCCTGGCATAGACCGGCTGGGCCAGGTGATCTATAAAGTTCATCGCCCAAGTTTGTGTTCGCCCCAGGTTGGCCGGATTTGCGCTGCCCGAGTTATCGATGATCAACATCGCGTCCACGGGACGGACCGGTGAGCCAACGCACTGCCCCAACCGGAGCCCCTTGATACGCAAAGTGACTTGTGCATCCTGACCGGGTACGAGGGTGGACGGGCGGACGTTTTTAGAAATCTGGAGCGAGTTGCCTACCCCGGCAGGGACCGGTACGACGGGTACGGGTGTCGGTGTGGGCACAGGTGTTGGGGTGCCCACCGGTGTCAGGGTAAGTGTCGGCGTCGCCGTGCCGGCTGTCTGGGCAGCAGCAGGAAGATGCGACGATGTGGCAAATCCCACAGAAATGACCATCAATAGAGCTACCAGCCATTGGGAAACGGGCAATGATTTTTTCATATTCATAATGACTCCTCCTGGACTAGATTCGGGCAGAAACCGGTCTTTGTGACTTGGATGATGGTATGGGTGGGCACGCCTAACCGTACCCACCCATTATGGCACACCAGATGCTTAGAAAGGATCGAACTTTTTTGGTTTATCCAGTTGAATTCTGGGTTTGTCTCTCTCTGGTACAAGGTCTCCAACACCGCTTCCTATGTCCTTGATGGCTCGTTTTAACTTTTCGATCTCGTCGCTCAATATCAAGATAAAGATACAGGACAAGTCAAAGTTATAGCCTGAAGCAACGTCGGAGGGTCGCCCCTTTCCTCTTACTGCTTCGTATAGTCTGTCAAAGGTTACCTTTAGTTTATCTATCTGGGCTGCAAAGAGACGCGCCTGTTGTAGCTTGTTGGGGTTCTTGTCCTCAATGGCCGCCAACTCTCCCGCCAGATAATCGAAACTGCTACCGGCTCTTGATGATTCGTTGGCTACCCGGTCTTGCGCATCTTGATGGCGAGTGTGCGCCAGGTATGCATCGACGTGATCGTATGGGATTGGATTGGTGTATCCCGCCTCTTTTCCCATCTCATCGCCCACAAAGTTGAACGTAGTGATGGCGTCAACCAGGTGTGTTTCTTGGCGTGGATCGGTCAGCCACCAGTCCCGCTCTTCCCGTTGCGCCGATTGCGGGTCATAGTCCGATTCCGGCGGCAAGACAAGCCGCCATACCGTCAGGTTTGAACCCGAGTCGTCTGTAAAAGTGTGGCGGTGGATTATCTGGTAGGCATAGCAGAACGTAAAGGTGCGAAAATTATCCATCTTTTCCAGTTGGATCACTACCTGGTTTGCAAAGAAGCGAGGCGTCTGATTCAATTCTTTCAACCGGTCTTCGAACTTGACAGCGTTGACCTCGGCCGGGAAGAGGTGCAACGTGCCACGATTGGCCCCCTCTACCTCAGCGCCACTCAGATACGCCGATTGGCTGGTACGAAAGCCTTCGATATTCTCCAGTTCGATGATTTCCTCGGTGTGGATCAGACTACACTTGAACCGGTCGCCCGAGTTAACCACCTTGGCAAACTGCTGACCGCGCTCTTCGTCCTGATCCCCAATGCCCACGTTATTCAGTTGAGTCATCCGGGACAGCACTCGCGTCAAATAATTGTGTTGGTCGGGTTTTTCCCCGTCATAGTAGACGCGCAGATAGTTGGCGGGCAGGGGATCCCCACCGCTATAGTTCAACAGTGGACCGCTGCTCATGTGAATGTGCTCGGCCAGAGTCTCCGGCTCGGGATACTCGTATATCAAATAGTCTATGATGGACTCGTCCTGCATAGCTCGTTCAAACGTCGTGCGGCAGGCAGCCAGGAGCAGATCGAGGTTATGCCGGGTGTCGGTCCGAGCTTTGGCCTCGACCGGAGTTCTCTCACCCGGCGACTGCACTCTCAAGCTCAATTGTGGCGTAAGAACGCCCCGGGTCTTTTGATGCTCCAGATCCCAGGTGATCCCTCCGAGGACGTCACGCACTGCGTCTCGATCTCCGGCAGATACATACGTCTCGTACCGTTGCCGTTCGTACTCCTTGTTCTCGACCACGTAGCGGACGACGATGGATTGATCTTCCTGGCGATCCGCCTCGACCTCTTGCATCCCGGTGAACGTCTGGCTGTACAGACTGTGACGGTCCAGCGCCAACGATTCGACCCAATCGCGCGTTTGCTGTCTGGCCGCGCCCACGTAGGCAAGCATCTGGCCCACACAACCCAGAACTGCTTGCTCCATGATCTCACCCCGCAGCAGGTCGATCAAGGATTGCTCTTTGGCCAGGTATTGGCGCTGGCTTTCGTGAGCCGCTTTGCTGGGAATGCCTACCAGGGGCACTTTTTTGTCCGCATTTTCTTTCATATCCCTGAGCGCCCTGCGGGCGGCAGCGATTGCACCGCCACGCCGGTCGTCCTCCAGTTGACGGCGGGTGCGTATCTCGTTCAGCACCTGGCTGGCGCTATCCAGATCATTATAGAGTTGGTTCAGGAAACTGTACAGGTAGCCCAACTTGCCACAGCGAGCTCTACGATAGTCGCGTGATTGGCCGTTCAGGATAGCCAGCATTTGCAAGTCTAGTGCTTGTTGAAAGCGTTCCATATGCAAGGTGGCGTACGTGTTGAGCGTGTCTCGATACCGTCCGCCGCTGCGCTGGCCGGTAGTGGAATCCTCTCGACCCAGTTGGACGTTCTTGAAATTGCGCACTTCCTCCTCGATACGTGGCGCTCCTTGTGTGGGGCGTTCCTTGTTTTCCTCACTGGTGTTGATCTTTCGGTCGCCATCGGTGATCCTGGCAGCGAGCACCGCCCGCGCCTGCAATCGAGCGTGGATGGAGGCTTCGTCGTCGCCTTCCGGCTCAAAGTAGTCAGTCCAATCTCTCAGGTCACGATCCAACAATTCACCCATCAAGTCGGGGTCTCTGTTTATGTGGCGGCGGCCAATTGAGCCTACCTCGGCCGGCAGCGCCGTCAGATTGATCTGGTTCTCGACGTCGAGCGGGTCCACGATCTGGGTGGCTTGTATAAAGCGCCGTGCTCCATCGCCGCCCGGCAGCCCTTCTTCATCCGCGTTGGCGTCATCAGATAGTTTGATGGGCAAGTTGGTCTTGGCATCAAATTCCGCCGGAGACAGAAACCCTTCGAGCACTTCTAGTATCAGTTGGTGTGACCAACTCTTGACGAGGGAATGAATGGGAAAGACGAGCGTGTACGTGCCCACCGACCCAAAGGTGGCTGCATCGGGGGCCAAGTCATTCCGCCCGCGTCGCTGGCCCACCTCGGCCTCGACGTTGAGAGGATAAGCCTGGAATGGGCGCTCGGGATCCTCTGCATCCAACACCGCGCTGATGGCATCGGCAATGGTAGGCGCTACGCCGTATCCCAGGCGCGCATCTGCCAGCGAGTTTCGCGCGCGTTGTCCGTCAATATAATACAACAGATCGAATAGTTTGGTCTTTACAGTCCCTCGCCATACCGGGTGATCTCCGTGGTCGTGATAGTACATCGGGTAGCCGAGTTTGTAATCAAAGTCGAGCGTGAACCGGCGATTCTCTCGCATAGCCGCGTGGGCGCGTCCCTGCAAGCTTTTCATCATGCCAACGCCGACGTCAGCAGCGAACGCCTCTGGCAGTACCAGGTAGCCCCGTATGGTTGTCTGCATGTTCACTGTCGACAGGCTCGCAATCTGGCGCACGATGTGGGCAATGTCTACGAACATGCCACTGCCGGTTCCACCCGCCAGGGAGCCTACGATAAACACTTGCAATCCCTCTTGCCTTTGGGTCGCGCGCTTGATGGCCCGGATGGTATCAGTCAGCATATTGTTGATAGACGATCGCGCCGGAGCACGCACGTCGTAAAAGACGGCCAATCGCCCGAACTGGCGGTACTGGCCGGCGCCTTCTTCCAGGTTGAAAATGTTGCGCGGAAGCTTGCTCAGGTAAAAGTGGGATTGAAGCCACGATGCTATTTGAGGATGTTCACCCCGACCCGCTTTATACACCAGATCGTAAGCGTCGCCTCCAATGTACACGTATTCGCCATAGTCGAGCGATACTGTACCACCGACTTGGCCACCTCGCTCAGCTTCGCCCCGCCCGCCGACTTTGACGGCAGCCGTCTTGACGGTATCAAAGGCCAGCAACCTGACCTGTGGCGGCATCTCACCACCGCACGCTTCCAACAGGTCTTTTTTGAGGTGGGTCGCCGCCTGTTGGCCCGTGCCTCCCAGTCCAATAATCAAGGAAGGGTTGAGTTTCATAGTTTTACTCCTTTCTCATCTCAAATCGTTCGTTCACCGGTCCATAGGATCTTTATAGATATACAGTTTTGTCTTGCGGATCTTTTTGCCTGCCGAACGGCTGGACTTTGGTGGTCTCAACTCTGTGTCAAGTCTCTCTTCACCTCCTAAATCAATGATGCGAACACCAATGATGCCTCTTTCTGAATCATCTTGATTGCTACAAGCAAACTCGATTTGGCTAAAATAGCCCTGTGCTTTTGGCCCCAGTTTTTTGCCTTTGTACACAAAGCGGTTACGGCGGTGCCTGTCTGTGGGGAACGTGATATTCAAGACATAATCGCCAGTCTCGTTGTCTACAATTACCACTCGCCCCTTACACGGGTGGGCCTTGGCTTGTTGATTGCGTCGCGCGTAGACAATGATGCCTGCGATTAACGCCAGCAGTGCTATCGGCCCGCCGATCTTGAATCCGATCATCACCGGACTTTCTGTCCGTCGGATATTCCGGGTGGTCTGGTCAGAAATAGCATGATAGCCACAGATCGTTTGCCCGGTTATTTTGGCGGTCAGTGTGTATGATCCTGCTCCTAACCCGCCAATTACTCCCTGGAAATGTCCGCTCTCGATCTGCGTCATCGTCACGTCGACAGGCGCGAGTTCTCCTTCCTCGTTCAACACTATCAACTGGATTGGTTCGCCCGTCATCACCTGGGCTGGGTCTGCTGGACTGCCAGCTTGGTCTTTGAGCACCAATGTCACCGTGAGCGGGATGGTTTCCAGTGTCAATGTGTGGGCCGGCATACGAGCATCCTCGTCCGGTTCTACAATTTCCAGGTGTAGGCCGGTAGATGGGACAACGTCTGCATCTCCTACAGTCTTTCGCAGGGTTTGCCATTCCTCGCCATCAGGATCACGAGTCTTGATCTCGATATCGAGTGTTTGCAAACCGGATTGGATCGGTGTGGCCTGCCCACGATACGTTCGCCCATCGGTCGTGGTCAGGGGCGCGCGGCTGCCATCAGACAAGACTACCTCGGTGGACAAGGTATAGCCGGGTGGAGCGCTCAGTGTTTGCCCCAGGCTATCATCTATCTGGAAAGTGACATTCCCAGCACAGTGTTGGGTCAGATCGCTTACTTCCGCGCTCACACCTGGGGCACTAACGTGGAAGGGCGACAGGGGTTCCCGGTATACTTCTTCCTGCTGTCCCCCACTGCCGGTCATATAAAGAGCAACACTGGCTTGATAGGCCCCCGCTGCTACAGGGATGAACTCGCCTCTCAAGACACCATCGCTGCCCGATGTCAGTGGCACAGTCCAGGTCTGTGATCCCGAGTTGAACGTCACCATTATCGCGCGCGAGGCGTCGGACGTCACTGCTTGCCCGTTCATCTCCACGGCGTAGGCCAGTGGCCGGGGTTGAAAAAGCAGTTGTGTCTCTGGCAACTCTGCCTGTAGTGTGATCACCGGTTCCCCCACATCAAAACTGCCCACCTCGCTCAAGGAGGAAACGATGACTTTTTGCCCATCAATGTCCCGGCTCGTAGCGGACAAATGTAGGGCATAGCGCCCGGCTTGAGTGGGTGTAAAGTCGGCGACATATACGTTCCGAGCCGCATCATAAGTCATCGCTAAGGGCCAACTTTGGCTGTCAGCAACGATCTCGGCATCGGCGATTTGCAATGCGTACTGTGGATCGTCGTATTGGGGCAGAGGATGGCCCTGGCTGGTCTGGAGTTGGTATTCTACCTGGGTCGGGATATTCAAAAGCGCCACACCCGCCGGCGACAGCATCACGCTGTTGGCATTGATTTTGCGCATATCGACCTTTCCCAGCGTTGCGCCCTCGGTGGCCCTGATTTGCCAACGACCTGGCGGCGGGTCATAGATCGTGATGGTCTCAATCGGTTCGTTCTCACCCTCGATTTGCTCCTGGGATGTGCTAAACGGGTCGCCTTCCAACACCTCGATGTCGATGCCATCCACTTGCGGATTGGCTTTGTCCAACGTAAAAGCAATAGATTGCAGATAGGGCGGCACGACGATCTCGGCAGGGAGATTGTCGATAATGACGTGTTCTGTTGGGGTGGCATCAGGCAGGTCCGCTGTCAATTGCCGCAGAATGACGCGAAATGCCGCCCCCACATCCGTCTCGTTGGAAACCAGCTTGACCGCACAATCTTGGGTGATCGTATTCCACCAAGGTTCCATGCTCGTCCAATAATCGCCGGACACGTCATTCATAGCGATGGCACAAATGGTGAATTGATCGTTGGGAAAGTTGGCTGTGACATAGTCTTGTACCCGGCGCATATGCTCACCTGCTGTCTGGCCCGACACCGAAGGCTCGCCATCTGTGAGAATGACCAGAGCCTGGAGATGAGGGCCGGCAGGGTCCTCCGGAAGCAGGTCGAACATCCGGCGGGCTTGCTCCATCGCTTGATAAAAGTTGGTGCCCCCCAGGTTGTCGGTGCGAAAATCGTCAAAGGCCAGCGCGCTTTCCAGGCCCGCTTTTTGCGCCTCCCACTCGTCCGAATTCGCCGGAGCAATCGTCTGCCAATCCAACCCTGCCTGGCTCTGGTCTCCAAAATGGAGCACGCCTATACGGTAGGTCGTCGTGTGATGGACTTGCAAACGGTCGCTGCCCAACCAGCGCATAGCGTTGATAGGCGCGTAGAAACGCAGGGCATTGGGATCGTTCGGTATCGGGTGTGCGGGACTGCCCCCCATACTGCCGGATTGGTCCACCACGAACAGGATATCCAGACCTGCGGGCGGTGGCGCTTGTGCCTGACTATAGGTTGGCGGGCACAGTAGGCAGCCTATCAACAAAACAATGATCATCAATTCTTTTTTCATTATGACATCTCTTCTCCCAAGAATCCAATTATCCATCACTTAACGGCAAGGGATGGCCGTCAATGTGATATTATAACCGGCAATCTCATCATCATCCCCGTAATCAGTTATCTTGACGTAATAGGTTCCCGCCAATAGCGAATCTGTCCCGCACATCCGATCAATTTGTGAGAAACGTTCACTTCCACTGTCGTCGTTGACCTCAATCTCGGTCAAGTCACTGTCGTACAGCCACATCCTCGTATCCCCCTGTGTGCCAGAGGTCTCAATCACCACGGTGGATTGATCGCTTATCGCAAATTTGAACCAGTCCGCATCTCCAACCGGCGAAATCTGTCCCCTTTGTGGACTTTCACTGGTGAGAGAAATGGCTCTGCCTGGCCCCATATCCCAGGCTGCTTGGGTCGCAGTGGCTTGATAAGCAGCAGTGGCAGTAGCCCGAGCGATGGTCGTGGCTGTGGCCTCCGCTGCCGTTGCCGTAGCCTGGGCAACTGCCGTTTCAGTGGCTCGAACGATTGCCGTTTCGGTGGCCATAGGAGCAAACGTTGCTGTAGCGCGCAATTCAGCCTCTTGGGTACGGAGGATTGAGGTCATCTGGATAGCAGTATCCGCTTCGGCAGTAGCGGCCTGGGCAGCCAGTTGCTGTGCCGTATCCGCTTCGGCAGTAGCAGCCTGGGCAGTCAATTGCTGTGCCACATTCACTTCGGCAGTAGCAGCTTGAGCAGTTAACTGGACAGCAATGCTTGTTTCGGCAGCAGTGGCCTGGTTTTGCAATTGAGATTGATAGTATATGCCTAGTACTACTATCACACATGCAAATACAGCGAGTAGCGCCAAAATCACTTTTGTTAACGTAGACTTGGACATATCTATTACCTCAACTTGGCCAGTTTCCTGTCGCACGCTCTGGCTTTGTTTCCAGGCAGTGCGTTGTGCCTTGTGCTCCTGCTGTAAACGTTTGTACTTTTGTTGCAAACTCGTGTGTTTCTGTTGCAGATTCTCATATCCTTGTTGCAAACTCGCATAGTCTTGTTGCAGATTCTCGTGTCCCTGTTCCAAACTCGCATAGTCTTGTTGCAGATTCTCGTGTCCCTGTTCCAAACTCGCATAGTCTTGTTGCAGGTTCTCGTGTCTCTGTTGCAAACTCGCATGGTCTTGTTGCAGGTTCTCGTGTCCCTGTTCCAAACTCACATGGTCTTGTTGCAGGTTCTCGTGCCCCTGTTCCAAACTCGCATAGTCCTGTTGCAGATTCTCGTGCCCCTGTTGTAAACTCGTGTATTTCAGTTGCAGGTTATCGTATCTTTGTTGCAAACTCGCGTATGTCTGTTGCAGACTCTCGTGCCCTGTCAAAATCTGATAAATGTGGGCAACAGAACATTGATTATCACGAAACAACTCTACCCCAACCTGCCGTACTATCTGTATTGCCTGGATCTTGGATTGGAGATCACCTCTATACAACTCAATCGCCTGATGGTATACAGTGCGCTTATGTTCCAAGGTGGCTATTGCTTGATTACAGCGTTTAAAAACAGCATCTTTCACTCTGGCGGATTCCGCCAGACTTTGCAATGTCTGGCCCAAGTTCAAAGCATCATTGATGTCTTGAATAAACTTGGCCTCACGTGCATACTGCTCCAATGCTAGCAACAGGACCATGGCCACTTGTTCCGCTTCACGCTGGACGGCAATATTGCCTGGGAACCGATTTAGCAAATAGTGCGCCTGCCTCGCCAACTCTTTCGCGGGAACGTCTGGATGTTGGCTCGCCCGGCTCAACGCTTCCAACTCCCGTACAGGTTCAAAAACAGCATCCAATGCCTGACGGATTTCAACGTTCCCTCGGGTGAGGAGTAGCACCTGATCGTATAAGGATTTGGCTTCTCCATAGTGTCCCGCATTCACCAGGCGAGGAAGTTGCACCTGCCCATCTTTCAACTTTCCTTCAGTCTCGGCCAGGCGCTCACATTCAACCTTTTCATAGGCCAGATCCACAATGGTCAGTTCCACTGCGTTCTGATAGACGATCTCGGAGAGCAAGTCTCGCGCGATCTGATATTTCTCGGCGGCCTCGAAGAATTCACCATTGCCTCGCCGGACGGTTGCCTCTATCAATACTTGATAGAGATCAGACTCGCGCTCAAGGCTCTGTAGCATTACGTGAGTTTTGCTATTTTCTGGCAAACCGTCCCGGGCTGATTCCAGTTCCTTTGTTACTTTCCGCCATTGTCCCGATTCTAATGCTTTCACAGCGGCAATCAAGTGATGCACAACGTTGCGAAACTGGACAGCTATTCCCTCCTCCAAACCTACCTTGGCTGCATCAACCAGGCAACGCCAGCGAGCCACCCGCAACTGGAACCCGGGGGAATTGTCTGTCTCAAACTTGGCTTTGTTCAATGCAGCTTCTGCCGTAGAAAACATACCAAGCTCCAGATTGAACCTGGCACTTTCCAGCAGTCTTTGCCCCCGCCCCCGGAATAGATTCTCTGCTTCCTGGGAGAGTCGGTGTGCATCCTCCAACCCTTTCTGCCAGGCTAAATCCAGCAACCACCAGGCGCGCTCAGACTGCCCAAGATCTTCCTTGGCCTGTTCCAAAGCCTGTTGTCCCGCTCGATAAAGTTCCTCGGCAGTCCGCACATAAGCACCTTGCCGTTGTGCCATCATCGCCGACAGTCCTTCTGCCGTGGGTCGAGCTTGCCGGGTGGGGCGTAGACACGCCTCTAGCACGCTGCGCCACGCGACGCTCAACTGACCCCACTCGTGGCTGGTAGTGACTCCCAACATCAAGGCAGGTGTCACCCCCAACAGCAATGCGTACCACATCTCTCCAAACTTGTATACGTCCTCCGGCGCTCGGGCTGTACCTCTCTCCACCACGTCCCAGCCCAGCACGATCAAACGCTGCTGTTCCGCATCCCAATACAAATCGCCCAGTTTGCGATCTGATTGGCTGATGCTCACCTGTTTGTGCATAAAGTCCAAAAACCAGGCGTACTGATAAGCTGGCTCCACCAAGATCTCTTGCCGACGGACCAGGTCACCTTCATCCAACACCAGTTTGGTCAGCGTGTCCACTCGAATCAATTCAGTCACCAACGCAGCCTGTCCTTCAGGCTCGAGCGTGGCCTTGTGGATGAAGGCTGGGACCAGCGGAGCTTTGGTTTCCCCGGGCCAAGTTCCAGCCCCCGCATTCAACAAACGGTTCAGGGTATCGTATTCCGCATCGAACTGCTGCCGCATCGCAGGATCAGTTATCTTGATCGCAACTTGTTCGGCAATTCCAGCTTTTTCCGCCACGCCACGCCACACGGCAGCAATCGCTCCATCGCCCAACCGTTCCACCAGGCGATAGGTTTCTCCATTTTCTGTTCGAACGACTTTGTCTATTTTTGGCATACTATTTTCAGTACAGATTGCTTGCCTTGTGTTTCTCTGTTCTCACCACGAGATATTTTCATTTTACGTTTAGGGCCGATCCAGATTCTCAATGGGAAAGTACCCCTCGATCTCTGCCAATTGCCAATCATCCCTGACTTGACCCTCGACAATACGAACAGTATAGCCTTCAATTACCAGCCCAACTCCAAGTAGTAACTGGTCAAAGCCTTCTTGCGCTAACGATATCCTCGCTCCTTCCTTGAGCGTTCTCTGTTCGTCTCCTATCCAATTCAAATCGTCCATCTTTACCCAAACTTGGAGCCTGACGGTCTGGGAGTCTTGAGGAGAGTTCCGGTCGACCCGATCCAACACCACGCCTGCTGGCACGTGAAAGATAGGCCGGAGAGCCCATGTCCCACCCAAAGGCCCCTCAATTGCGACCTTGTCGTCCGCTATCGCGGGATCAGTTCCCAATTCCCTCTCCCGACTGTCGGATCGACCATCTCCATCCTCATCCCCACCCTCAATTATCGTCAGGATGATGCTCTCACTGATGCTCTCATTCATCGCCACAGCAATGGTCGTCTGTCCGGCGCTTCTCGCCGTGAAAATCACCGGTGCTGAACCATCCTCTCCCGTTACAAGTTCCGATGCTATCTCTCCCATACCTGCCGGTTCCATCGTCAGCGTGACCGAGATATCTGGCACAGGCGTCCCGCGCTGATCTCGAACGGTGATGGACAGATTCGATTGCTCATCAATCAAAAGTTCCGTTGGATCAGCCTGAATCTCGACCACGCTTGGCCCAAGTTCACCTATGGTCAATGTGACTCGTTCTTCCTGCTCCTCGGCTCGCACCACGATCACGACCTCTCCGGGCGTCTCCCCCAGGCGGCACCAGGCTTCGGTTGCGCCGTTTTCGTCTGTGTTGCGTGTGGTGACAAAGCTATCCAGGATTGGCTGCTCATCATCTCCCAGGAACCATGCTTCGGCCGCTCCCGTTATCTCTAGCGTGACCAACCTATCGGGCATCGAGTTGCCCAGTCCATCTTTCAGGATTATGCCCAAACGTACCTCGTCGTCTCCACTATTCCAAAACTCCGTCTCGCTTGGAGTAACGGTCAGTTCTGTCATATTATTGACCAACTCTAACTCTAGCCTGCTGTTGATCCCTGATCCGTCTTGAGCCTCGGCAATGATGGTCGGATGGCCTTCCTGTGCGCCTGCTGTGAAGGAAACCGTCCCCTCGCCCGCAATCGTAATCTCATTGGCAGACAACGAACCGCTGCCTGCAGGCTCGACCCGCAAGGTGATAGCCACGTTCTCCATCGGATTTCCGTGGTTATCAATAGCCCTGATGATGATCTGTGCCGTGTCCCTGCCATCGGCCCGCAGCCTGGTACGGTCAGGATCAAGTTCGATTCTATCCAGAGTTGGTGGTGGCGTCAGTGCTATGCTAAAGGCGCTCTCCACTCCTCCCACTCCCACTACGATCATGACATCGCCCGAGTTGCTCGTTGGCCTGAATCTGGTGTAGGCCATACCGTCCCGAGTCGTGGTCACGGGGTCTATCTGTCCATCGAATGCCTCAAAGCGGACGACTGTGCCATCGGCGACATTTTGGTTGTCTTGGGTAACTATTCGGAAACCGAGTTCTATTGCTTGTGGCTCATCAGTTACAGCGATGTGTGAAGGCAGATTATCAGGATTAATACTGCCGATACTGGGCTGCTCTGGGGCGATTTGTGTCAATTCATCTATGCGATTGTCCAATCTCGCCAGTGATACATCAATCGATCTCATTATCCTCAACATCGACCCAATTAGAAACACTGTTTGAAAAATTATGATTATGCAAACCCACAAGAGGAATACGCCAACCCGCAATCTGCTAAACTTACCATCTGCCCCTGGCGACCGCCGCAAGTGTTTGTAGGCAAGACGGTTGCCTGCAACCTTGAATTGCGGCAAGGATTCAGATTCGCTGTGTTCTTGTTCCTCTTGCGCCTCTACTGGCGACGGTGCATCCACAGACTAACCTCCACGAGGGGCAGTTTCTTCCTCCAAAATGGCAAAGAAACGCTTACCCCTGGCTGCTTGGTTCTCAATACGTTTCCAAATCGGCCAGTCGCTTATAGTTGTATCTTGGAAAGCGTATTCCACTTGCTTATCTGAGAGATTGATTTTGCCAACCTCCAGTACTGCTGCCAGCCGCCGCAAAAGATGGTGGCATTCTTTGCTAAAAACAAAGAACACTTCTGGAAGTGTATAGACTAGTACAGTTCCTATGCGGTCAAACATCCCCTGGCCCAATTTCAGGGCCTGAACACGGCTTTGATATCGATCATTCGTAGAATTTATCAATATCTTGAGATCATGGATCTCGTCTCCAAGGTTTTGAGCCTGGGTTATGCGTTCATTCCAGGCATTGACAAATCCATCGAGTTGGATTCTGAGTGTGCTATTCTTGCCCAGTTCCTTACGCCAGATTCGATCAAATTGATCTAGCCTCGGTTGCAAGTTGTCCACTTGCCTATTCTTCAATAGACCTAACAATCCCTTGTGCATCTCGGCTTGTGCCCTTTCATATCGTTTGGTTATGAGCGAACGCTCCTTGACCTGTGCTTGTTCCGGTTGAACCAGACTCCACAGTTCGCTGACGGAAATACTGAACGTTTTCAGCCAGATATCCTCCAAAGACTTGATCTCTTTTGGCATCAGTTGTCTGTCTTGCAGTTTTTTCATACGCCAGGTGGATAATTTTTGTAACGTCTGGTTGGTCCATCCACGTTGAGTCTGATATTCTTTTCGAACAAGATCAATCTCGTCACGGTAAGCGTCTACCAAATCGGGCATACGAGAGGCAATGCCAGAAATTCTATCCAGCGCGTGTTGGGCAAAATCAGGTCGAAAACTACGCAGAGCGCCCATAGCGACGTTCAGATGATTTTGCAAGGAAGCCTCGACCATCAGTCTATTGCGTTCGGCAACCTGACTGCCAAGTTCATCGACGTCTGGTAATTTGTCCACAGATCGTTGATAGTTTGAGCCAAGTTTGGCTAATTCCTTCAATTTATCAACCTTTTGCTGAGCTTGGACCATTTGTTGGGAGCTAACCTCCCCCTTGAACTCGGCGACGATCTTTTCCACGCTCTGTTTAAAGGCCCCGCGCTTCTTTTTCAGGTCAGCTACTGCCTGCCAATAACGTTCGAGAGTGTCCTGCGCGACCTGAGCGGACTGGCACAGACTTTGCAAGGCCTGGCCTAAATTCAAAGCGTCATCAATATCCTCAATGAACCTGGCCTCTTGCGCGCGTTGTTCCAATTCAGGTAAAAGAACGTCTAGCACTCGCTTTATTTCTTGCCGGACAGCAATGTGGTCTGGAAATCGGATAATCATATCTCGCGCCTGCTTTACCAACTCCTGCGGAGAGGTATCCGAGCGTTGGCGCGCCTGGCTCAACGATTCTAATCCCCGCACAGGCGCAAAAACATCATCCAATGCCCGGCGGGCCTCGGCTTTCCCTCGGGTGAGGAGTAGCACCTCATCATACAACTCCTTGGCCTCAGCATACTTCCCATCATTCACCAGGCAAGGAAGTTGCTCCTGGGCATCTCTCAACTTGCCTTCGGTTTCGGCCAGGCGCTCACACTCGGCCTTTTCGTAGAGCAGATCCGCAATATTCGGTTCCACAGCATCCCGGTAGGCAATCTCGACCAACAACTCTTGTGCCAGCCCATACTTTTCAGCAGCATCTGCGAACTGGACGTTTTCTCGCAGGCCAACTACCTCTGCCAGTGCCAGGTGTAGATTGATTTCCCGATCAAGATCATCAAGTATTACGCGAGTTTCGCTATTTTCTGGCAGGTCGTATAGGGCTGACTTTAGTCTATCCCTTGCCTGCCGGGTAGAAGCAGTGGTTACCCACCGCTCCCCCCACGGAACCGGACGTGAGCAATTCGCTCATCCGGTTCGTCAGTAGCCATAGGCAAGAACTAGTTCGAGCCAGTGACTAACCCAGGGCTATTTGGTATCACCCTGG
>JAAEPW010000449.1 GCA_024232355.1 Chloroflexota bacterium
CCCAGGTCATTTCCGTTAAACCTCTGTTTCCGGTAGGCAGTTACGTTCTAGCCAGAAAACCGTGGAGCCAGCGGGGACAACTGCCTGACCGAGGGCCAATGCGAGTGGAAACGGCGCTGGGACGGTACCACTTTATCCTGTCAGACGGCAAACATTGGTCGGCATGACGGCTCATGAAAACTAAGAGAGTTCCAGCAGCGATCGGGACCCTGAGCATCGCGGACCGCTAATACGACCCAAACACGGACGACAACGATGTCTCCCGCTCGGGCCAGAAGAGATCGGCTTCGATCATCTTGATTGCGTTGATCTCGCCTGAGTGGGGGGATATGTAGTGTCATGTATATACTGTAGATATACTTCGTAGGGTTGTGTTATTTAGGGCCGTGAAGCAAAAGGCCTGTACAGTGTATTGCGGTGGCGTATGTAAATTTCTCTGTTGGTCAGAGGTGTTAAATTTGACTGTCAAGTCAATCTCGAAGTCGAACGAGATTCGACTTCATTCTGTTCTCTCTCTGGGGCCGTTGCACGTTGGTGGAGTAAACGGTGCCCATCGTCTTGACTCATGTACGACCGTCCTTTGCCGTGATCGGTCCTAAAGGGGACGCCTCGAAGGGCCGGTACATCACGACATGACAGTGGCGACGCGCGACAGATGTCCACGACTCACGCGGTCTGCAGTCCGGACGAGAAGGCTTCCGTTCTCATCCGGCGCCCAGAGGGAAGAATCCGCCCCGTCAGCGAAAAAGACGTCGACTTGAACAGGAGCAACGAGAAGACACGCAAGTTGAGCCAAATCGTGTTTTGTGCGCAGTGCGTTCCTTTTTTCTCAGAGAATAG
>JAAEPW010000450.1 GCA_024232355.1 Chloroflexota bacterium
AGCGCCTCCAGGTAACAAGTCTTTTGATTGCCCCCGTACCCCCTGTTCTGGATGTGTACGACGGTCTTGAGTCCTAGCCGCTGGGCGATGCCGACCGTCTCGTCCTGGCTCACGTCGTCCACCAGGATGATCCTGTCCACCGCCTCCATCGCTAGATCGCGGTAGGTGCGTTCCAAAGTTTGGGCCGCATTGTATGCCGGCATGATTACGACAATGTGTTCTTTCATAGTGTGCGAATGGCGACCGCAGCGGTCGCACGGAATTGTGGGAGGAATTATACTACGTTGAGTTGAGGGGACAAGTTGGGGCCAACGGTGTCTAGTCTCTATTTTGTCTTTTCGACGTATTGCTCCAGAATCAGTTTTTCGGGCTTGACATATTTTGCGACAATTTTTCCCGATTCGCTCAGTTCGATTTTTATCCGTTTGCTTGTACTTCCTACAACTGTTGCCTTGGTTCCCCAGAAAACACCTCTTGCCAATTTTTCCCTCTGCCAAATCACCGTGTCGCCTGACTCTAGTTGTTGATCGAGATCGGGAAAATCGCCCGTTGGCCTAAAGTATCCCGAGTTGCCATACTCTTTCAGTCGCGTTGCCCTTTCCTCTAACCGCGTTTCCTCCTGCGCGCGCCGGTGCTCCGGGACGTTTGGGACCACATAGTCTTCTATCTTGGGCTTGCCCTGCATAAAGGCATCCGTTAACTGATCTACTAACCGGTACTCGCGCACTATTTCCCAGCGTTCGTCGATCTCCTGCCGGTGGCGCTTCACGACGCTCTCCACCCACTGCTCCAGACCAACACGTGTGCTCACCTGCGCTCCCCAGTTCCAACGTCCCATCACCCGTGCCTCTTTGATCAGGATGTCCAGGCAATAGCTATATTCGTACTCCAGCCATCGCAGCCAGCGAGGCTTAACCCAGCGCGGGGGCCGGATCATGAACAGAAAACTTGCAAAGACTAGCAGAAAAAACACTTCTAACCCAACTTTGTAAAAGATACTGTCATGAAACATCCCACCCAACCCCAGAATTAAAAAGGCCACGCCAAGAGGAAAAGCCGCATAGATCATCTGCGCCGATAGTAGCCCTGGCAAAGGCTTGAGGATGAACCAAGATTTGATTATGCTCAAGCGCACTAGTAGAAATGCGCCCAACAGGGCAGCAGAGAAAAACCAAACTGGCATCAGGTCAATGAACGTTGCATAGTCACTCATCACATTATACCCTCATCATTGCAAAGAAACACACGAACGAGGTCCGATGACGGCAACTCAACCGGCTCCAATCCCCACGCCGCCCGCATGTGGTCGAGTTCTTCCTGGGAGATTGGCAGCGCCAGGCCCGAGGCCAGGACGTGGTCAAAGGCTGTTTGATACCCGGCGGGGGCCTGTTCGCGGCGGCGCTGCTCCATGATCAAGCCATAGATGTCTATCCCGGCAGGACAGGTCTCGTGGCAGCGCCAGCAGGAGGTGCACAGCCACACCGAGTGATCGGCGGCGGCGGGGTCGGCGAGAAAGCTGACGATGGCGTGGCCGCCCACTTTTTCCACCGGGCAGACGGTGACACAGTCGCCGCATTGGATGCAGGCGTTGGGGTGTTTCATACCCACGTCCCTCCCTGTAGCCCCAGTTCCTCCCCTGGCAGTCCCATCGCCAACCCAAGCAGTTGTGGCAGGAACAGCGCCCGCTTGCGCAGACGTTGCTCGTCGCGGATGATCAAGCGTTGAAAACGACGCAGCAGCAGGTGGCAGTTGCCGCAACTGTGGAGCAGGACGTCCGCATCCTGGGTCGCCTCTAGTTTGCGCCGCCCGGCGGCCAGCGA
>JAAEPW010000451.1 GCA_024232355.1 Chloroflexota bacterium
CACCGTGAGGTCGCCGCCCATCAAGCGCACAAATTGGCGACTGATGGGCATCCCCAAGCCCGTACCCCGTTGGGCCTGTTGACCGCTGGCCGTTTGCACAAAGGCATCAAACACGGCATCCAATTCTTCGGGAGCAATGCCCACGCCAGTGTCTTGAACAGAAAAGTGAATGGTAGTGGGTACCATAGTCCCCGGAGCGGAGCGGAGCGGGAGTGGATAGTGGGCAGTTTGCTGCTCACTGTCTACTATGCACTGCACACTGGCTACTATTTCCCCCTCTTGCGTAAACTTGACCGCGTTGCCGAGCAAGTTGATCAACACCTGGCGCAGTTTGCCCTCGTCCGCGCGCACATATTGAGGCACGTCGGGGGCCAGGTCAAACATGAGGACCAGACCCTTGTCTTCAGCCCGCAAGCGGAACATCTCTTCCAGGCCCAGGAGCATGCGGTGCAAGTCAAAGTTCTGTGGCTGCAACTCTACACGGCCCGCCTCGATCTTGCTCAACTCTAACACGTCGTCGATCAGGGCCAGCAAATG
>JAAEPW010000452.1 GCA_024232355.1 Chloroflexota bacterium
GGCATGCGCGGCTACGCGTTGTGCAAGAGCGACGGCACAGAGGCAGGCACGGTCCTGGTCAAAGATAATGGCCTCAAGCCTTTCGACTCGTATATAAACCAGATGACTGATATGAACGGCACGCCGTTCGGCGGGGCTCACGACACGCTCTTTTTCAGTGCTTATGATGGCGTCCACGGTGAAGGGCTGTGGAGGAGCAATGGTACGGAGGCGAGCACGACCCGTATCGCAGATCTTGTGTTTGGTTGGGATTCTGGTAGTGGACTGGTCAACGTAAACGGCACGCCGTCCGATGGGACTCACGACGTGCTCTTTTTCACAGCTTTTGACGACAGCCACGGACAAGAGTTGTACAAGAGTGACGGCACACCAGAGGGCACGGTTATGGTTCGCGATATCCATGCAGGGGCGTTCTCTTCCTACCCGAGTTGGCTGACCAACATGAACGGCACGCTGTTTTTTGGGGCCTATGGCAACAGCGGCGCGGGGTTGTACAAGAGCGACGGCACAGAGGCAGGCACGGTTCTCTTGGGTACAAATATTAGCGGACTGCAAGACTTGACCAGCGTGAATGATACGTCGTTCGACAGGGCTCACGATGTACCGTTCGGCCAGGCTCACGATGTGCTCTTTTTCGCCGCTTATGTTAGTGGAAGTGGCTATGTGTTGTACAAGAGCGACGGCACGACGGCAGGCACGGCCATGGTCAAGGATATCTACCCCGGCTGCTTATTCTGCGGGGATTCAGAGGGTGTTCCCCTCTCTGGGCTGACCGACGTGAGCGGCACGCTCTTTTTTAGCGCCACCGACGGCGAGCACGGCTCCGAGTTGTACAAGAGTGACGGCACAGAGGCAGGCACGGTTATGGTCCGTGACATCTGGCCGGGGAGTGATGGTTCAGCCCCCTACTCTTTGGTCAACGCAAATGGCACGCTTTTTTTCCAAGCCAGGGATGACATCCACGGGGCTGAATTGTACAAGAGCGACGGTACAGAGGCAGGCACGGTCTTGGTCAAAGATATCAACCCTGGCCCTGGCGATTCAAGCCTGGCCTATTTGGTCAACTTGCACGGCGTGCCGTTTGGCGGGGCTCACGGCATGCTCTTTTTCAGCGCCGACGATGGCGTCCACGGTAGAGAGTTGTACAAGAGCGATGGCACAGAGGAGGGCACAGTCTTGGTCGGAGATGTCTATCCAGGAAAAGGTTCCTCGAACCCGACCCATCTGGCCAACGTGGGCGGTGTACTCTTTTTCAACGCCGATGATGGCATCCACGGCAGGGAATTGTGGATGAGCGATGGCACGGAACAAGGCACAGTCCGGGTTGGGGACGTCTATCCAGGAGAGGGTAGTTCGGACCCGACCCATTTAGCCTACGTGGGCGGAAGGCTCTATTTCAGCGCCGACGACGGCGTCCACGGTAGAGAGTTGTGGGCGCTGTCCATTGGACCGGATCTCGCTCTCACTCAAACCGTCACGCCCACC
>JAAEPW010000453.1 GCA_024232355.1 Chloroflexota bacterium
AAACGCACGCGCACAAAACCGCCCGCGTCAATCATGCGCAAGTTTACGCCGCTGGCCTTGACCCAGAACGTATCATCGTCGGCACGGGCCGAGGTATTACCCTCCCCCAGAATCACGTAATCCAGGGCCGGATCGCCCAGGTTGTTCGACATAGCGACGAGTTGTGTCAGGGTTTCGTTGAGCATTGCAGCCTCCTTTGCAGGGTGCGTTGCACTTTCTGAAGTGCGACGCACCTTGACGCTTTGAGAGTTCCCGCCGTCAGCGCAGGAGGTGCAACGCACTTGAGAAAGTGCATCGCACCTTAGCGCTTTGGGAGTTCTTGGCGTTCGTACTCCCGAATCACGTCCAGAAAACCGATTCCCACGGGAACGTTCTGCCGCAGGCAAAAATAGTCCCATACCGCGCCATAAGGCAAGCCCTTGAGTTCTTCGAGCAGCGCCAGACGCCCGCTATAGTCACCCGACATCTCCAACTCGCGCAGTTGGGCAATTGGCTCCAGCAAGGCCAAAAGCAGCGCGCGCTGCACGTTGCGCGTACCGATCACCCACGCCGCCACGCGGTTGATGCTGGCGTCAAAAAAGTCCAGCCCGACGTGAACGCGCTCCAGGTAGCCGCCGCGCACGATCTCTTGCATGATCGCCCGCAGCTCGTCCGAGAGAATGACCACATGATCGCTGTCCCAGCGCACGCCCCGGCTGACGTGCAACAGCACCCGGTCCAGAAACGCCAGGACCGCCGAGAGTTTGTCGGAAACCACCTCGGTGGGGTGAAAGTGGCCGCTGTCGAGGCACAGGAGCACGTCATTTGAGATGGGTGCATTTCAAATGAGTTGAAAGTCAAAGCTTTTCTGGTAGAGTATGTTTACCAAAACTACTCAAGGAGATAAGCCATGATCCTCAACTCTCAGTCTATTATACAGGAAATTC
>JAAEPW010000454.1 GCA_024232355.1 Chloroflexota bacterium
GGTCTGGGGCAGCACACAGGTGCTGTTGTCCGCCAGGGTCAAGTCGCCGTAAACGTCGTCGTTGAGCGTGGCGATGGTGATTGAGTCCACCGTCGAGTCGTTGTAGACGGTCACGTCAAAGGTCACCGTGCCGCCCGGCTCATCGATGTGGTATACATCGCCGTCGGCGGCGTCGCCCGCTGTCTTGACCACGTGCATAGCCGAAGCCACGTCGGTGATGGTCACAGTGGCGTCATCGCTATCCTCAGCCTCATTGTCCTCGTCGTCTCTCGCCGTCGCCGTCACCGTGTCAATCACACTTTCATCAGCATTGCCGGATACGGTGCTCTGGAAGGTGCAGGTCAAGGTGTCTGGGCCAGAACCTGCTGTGCCATCGCTCGCCGCCAGGCTGACAGGAAGCCCACAAGTTGTCGCCAGGTCGGTGACGGTGCTGTTCACCAGGTCTTCCAGGGAGAACAGGCTGACCGGTATGGCGCTCTCATTTTCCACCACTACGGTGAAATCTACCGGGCCGCCGGGTTCTGGCACTGTTGTCGGGTCGGCGGTCTTGGTCACCTTGATGACTGGCTTGGCATTGTGGACAATACAGGTCGCAATGTCATCTGGCCCTAAGGTCAAGTCAAAGGCGTTATTGGTGATGGTGGGATTGACCTGTACATCTGGATCATTCAGCTTTTTAATATCACAAGACACACTGGCGAGCGTATAGCCCGTTTGGGGTGTCTCGGCTACGGCCACCGCAGAGTTAACCGGATTATCGGGTTCCCATTGGAAGCTCAAGGTTCCATCCAGACCGGTTGTACCAGTGGCGGGGTCACCCGCGGGCAAGCTATCATCAGGAGCGACCCAGCTATAGGCGGCGCCGCCACCGGTCGGGACATCCACATCAGCCGTGAATTCCCAATTTGAGGCGGGTTGGTAGCCTTGCCCATCCCCCTCATCAACCTGTTTGGTAATGGTTAAAGAGGGTGCGCACAGTTGGAAGGCTATCTGGCGCAGGTCAGCTACCAGATCGGCCGAAGTGGACAGCGTATAGTCAGCCTCAGAAAAGTCAGGCTCATCTGGGTACTTGTCAGGGCCGGAGATGGCCTGGACATTGGACTCATTCACTGAGGGATTGGGGACGCCAACGACGAAGATGTGGCTGCCTTTGCCTTTGACGACATCGGCTGCCGCATCCGCCTCGCTCAACGCTGTAGCAGCGGTAGTAGCATCATCACCAGTTACCAGGTTGGCAGCGTTTCCGACTGCGCCCACCGGGTTATAGTATGCCGTCGGGTTGCCGTCGGTGAAGAAAACGACCAGAGGCGGGTCGCCTTTAGGCGCCGTTGCGATGAGGCCGTCAACGGCGATGAAGGCGGCTTCCCAGTTTGTATAGTACTCTGGGTTGTCATAGTCTTCCGGGTCGTACTTACTAGTTTCAGGTGTACCATTACCGCCAATATCGTCATACAGGTAGGGTTGGAACGTCGTCGCGACCGTTCCGCCCGCCCCCGAGGTGACATCGTTCCAACCAATCGAGGTGCGGGCGTGAGCGTTGAACTCGACGATGGTCACATGTGCCCCGGTGTCGGCCAGCGCGTCGATGAGCGCCTTGGCGCCATCACGGACATCCTGGCTGATGTCGCCCGCGGACCCCGCGCCAACAATCGACCCTGACTCGTCAAGGACAAGAATCACGTCAAGGCCACAGCCGGCTTCCAGGTCGGGGTTGTTGTCCGGCGGAGGCGCCGTACCCTCAACTAATACATTATCAAAGCGATGATACTCAGAGCCAACGTCATTCTTAACTCTGATTACTATGACGACACTGCTCCCGTTTAAGCCCGTTTGAGAGGCGGTAGCGTTATCAAAATCATCAGTGTTACTCCCATTAGTTGCAAAAAGAGTTTCTGAACCGCCATCAAGTTTATAATACACTCTTATATAATCAGTATTCTCCAATCTTCCACTCTCAGAGAGATCTACTGACAAGCTTACATCAGAATAGGCGGAGATATCGATTAATTCAGAAGTCCAGACACCCTCAGCATCCAGGTCGCGGGCTTCCATTCTCCTTCCACTACCAGAGTAAGATATAACTTCAAACCAATCATTGGAACCCCAGTTAGTTTGATTTAGGGTCCATTTTGGCGGACTGCCACTTCCCTGGGTGGTTCCCTGGGAATATGATTGAAAATCTTCAGACCAAATCACGGAGCCTTGAGCGCCGGCAATCCCGCTGAAAGAGATTTGCAGCAGGAGGGTGAGTATGATTATGGTAAAAATTGTTCGTAAAATATTGCGAGACATGTTTACTCCTTGTTTGAAAATGATGATTTTTGTTAACCTTGGTTTGGGATTTTGTTGGTAGTAGTCGCATCGGCCTGAAGTGTCGGGGCTTAGTAGTTA
>JAAEPW010000455.1 GCA_024232355.1 Chloroflexota bacterium
CGAGTAGACGGCCACATTCACGTCGATAGTGCCGGTCAGGCCCGAAAGAGCCGCCGCCGGGGTGCTCCAGTTGTCTCCGTCCCACAGGGCGTAGGTGATAGTGAGCGGGTGGGTGATGGTTCCCACCAGTTCGTAGCCGTCGCTGGTGCGCCACGTGGACAGCAGCGTGCCGTCCGCTTGCCCGCGTACCAGTTGGGGCGCAGTGTCCATCAGGCCCTGGCTTGCTTGGGTCAGGGTGACCACGTTCGTCCAGCTCTGGGTGTCACTGAGCCATTGCGCCGAGGCGATTTCGAGCGATCGGACAAAGGTGATATTCAATGTGGGCGAGATGTGGGCGGTGTTGATGCGCTCCCAGATGGCCACCGCGTCCCCCTCGGCGTCGAAAGCGACCTGGGGGCTAAAGTCGAGCAGGTTATCGTCGGTCACGGTGTCGCTGATCCAGGTGGAGCCGCTCAGGTAGCTGGCGTGGATTTCCAGACTCTGGGTGATCGGTTGGGCGGGATCGTCATAGCCCCAGAGCATCATTTGTAGCCCATCGTCGCGGATGGCCAGCGCGGGGTTTGACATCGGAAAGACGTTTTGAGAGATGGCCATCTCGGCGGTCAATTGGTCGCTCGATCTCTTGGGTTGTTCGTTGGCGACAAAGACCGCATACTCGGGGCCGAGATAGTCCCGTTCGATCAGTTCCCAGGTCGGCTCAGCGGCCAGGATGTCCAGCAACTTGCTCATACCCGAATCGGTCCTGCAACCGCCGGGCAGGCCGCACGTGACGCCGCGCTCCCAGGTTTCGTCAAATATCCAGGCGACGATGTTGACGCCCGCCCTGAAACGGATCGCGATCTCTCTCAAGTATCCGTACGGACCGGACGCCGGTACCTGGACGGTCACACTGGGTCTGGCCCCGCCAAATATGCTGGCCCGGAGCGATTCCAGTATCTCGAGGGTCAAGGTGAGCGTCATATCGATCAGTCCGGTCCCGGTGCCGCTCTCAAACTCTAGCTCGTCGTTGACGTCCCGGAAGGTGGTCTCGATATTTATTTCGGGGCCGAGCGCGGCCGTGACGTTGGCCCGCTGGTTGAACCACTTGACGATGCGCCCTACGATCCACCAGTTTTCGGCTGCCTTGATGGCAGGGACCAAGTCGGCGACGCCCATTTCTTTGCTGATCTCTCCGGCGACGTTCAGGCCAAATGTCGCACTGGTCAGGTCGAGCCCCTCGGGATTTCCCAGTCTGACCTGGCCCCGGCCTTCAATGCCGCCGCTGACCTGGTTCTGCTCGGTCACTTGCACCCCTGTGCGACCGGCTAGCCCCACCTCGCCGGTGCCGTCAGAACAGACCTCAAAATCGATCTCGGCTGCGGTTTCCACGATGCCCACGTCTGCACCTCCCAAATAGGGCACCACAGTGGGTACGCGATATTGGGCCTCGAACGCTGGGTCGGGATACTGGAGCCCACGGCCATACGAGACGGTTGCCTCTTGCAGATTGATGGTAAAGTTGCCTAGCGCCAGTTGGGTGATCCATTCGGGCAAGGGGTAGATCATCGGCTGCACGTGGGTCTCTTCAGAATCGAGATCCTCACTGGCCCAAGAGGGACGGTGGGTGGCCCAGATCTTTAGATCATTGTCCCCGCCAGTGAAACTGGCCTGAAAGTCGTTGCCCATATTCAACGGGTGCTCTACACCCCACTGCTGGCCGTCCACCCCATTGGCGGGATTTTCAGTGCCGTTGATTTCGAAATGGACCTTGCCATAGGGAGCGTCGGCGGGAGATTGGTAGGCATCACCGTTCCAGTCCACCTCGACCCGGTACCGGTTGGGTACGCTGATGTTTTGCAAAAAGTATTGGTTGCCATAGTGAGGATTAATGTTGCTAACCTCGGGTTTGCACGAGGCGGTGGAAAACCCAAATTCATTGTCTTGGGATAAAAAGGGGTCGACGCACGGCGAGTATTTGATATCGACGGCGGTGATGGTCCACTGCCAATTCACCGGGTCGCCGCTTTCCAGGCAAGAGAGATCATCCTCGCTCAACTGGATCTGACGGGCACATTCACCGTTCTCGTCGCCTATTCGCCGTTCCTGACCGTCCTGTTTCTGGATGGTGACGGCGTACAAAACATCCTGGTTGATGGGGTCGGTGCCATCGCCGCAGGTGTACCCGGCGGTTTGGTCGTGCCACTGAAAGAGTGGTCCTTGATGATTCGACTCGATGAACACGTTTGTGGCATTGTTGGTGGGCATATCAGAAATCACGGTCATATCCACTGGTTCCTGGATTGGAATGTCGGCGGTTTCCTCGCTCGTTTCATTGTCGCTCCAGTTGACGGTGACCTGGACGGTGACTTGATCTGGCGGATCTGGGTAGAGATCGCAAGTGCCTTGGATATGAAAACTGACCCACGTCTCCAGCCACTGTACGGGATCGCTGGGTGGAAAAGACCCGGTACACGTGATGCGGCGTTGTTCCGTGTCGTGCGTGCACGATGTGACGTAGGTCGAATCCCAGGTCAAATCTCCCGTGTACTCGATACCCTCTTCGGGCGCAGGGTATGTGATCTCTGTGGTAAAGTAGAGATTTCTGTCCTCTCCAGTCTGTGGCAGCAAGTTGGTGCCTCCCCAGGTGGCCTGGACCGTGGTCCCATAGTAGGGAAAAAGCCCTTCGCTCTGATGGGGGCTTGCTACCGGGCCGGTTTCGCTCTCTGGAAAGTGTTCAATGTAGAGTTCTCGGGGTGGGGGGGGAGCGGCTGCGTGTACCGATGCAACTTGTCTTTGTGTCGGTGCAGGTGGAGCAATGCTATTGATCAGTGCTACGGTGACGATGATCGGGATCAATGGAATGTGCCATCTCTTTACGTTCATTCTACACCTCCTGTTTGAATAACGAATCACGGTTACACACTTGGCGCGTTGATAACTGCCTGCCTGCGCATCAATACTCGATTTCTGCAAACTGAACCAGTGTCCAGAGCATTGACTGATTGTAAAATAACAAAAGGGTTCACTCGCAAGGTTCGAACCGTTCCTCTGAAATCGTCGAGATCAACGACGGGGGGACAGAGGGCAAGGGCCAGATGATCAAAGGTTGCCACGGCCCTCTGGTTGCCAGAACTTTTGACAACTGTGCATTCATCCAAGTGCGATGATAGCACGAATCGTGCAAAATATCAATTCCCATCTCCCAGATGGATGGAGAAGAGTGCGTACCTGCGGTACGTAGGCCCCACAGCGTGTGACTGGTCATCACGGCAGAGGCTGTGGTAGGATTCACTACCGGACACTTTTTTCTTTAGCCACGAATTGCACGAATTACCACGAATGTGGGGGGAAAATTTGTGAAAATTCGTGCAATTCGTGGCAAAAAATTAACATATCCCACTCGTATGTGAAAAGTGTCCGGTAGCAAATGGTAGGAACATCACTGAGATGCAGTGCGATCCTATTGTCCATCCAGGCTTTCTCATTGGCGAGAGCTCTCACGTCGAGGATGGCTAGGGGAATGTTGAGAGTGGGATGGGCAAATTGCTTTCACAAGTCGGTGATGATGTGGCCCCACCAGCAGGGCTGTTTAGTTCTCGCACAGAACGATCTAGCCACCGCACTTGTCCTGTACTTGGCAGCACTTGTCCTGGACCGACAGGTACAGGGTTCAGGACAAGTGCGGTGGCTGAGAGCCTTGGAAAATTAGAACTGAACAGCCCTGGCCCCACCGGTTTGCTTCCTCGCCGTTTTCCCTTGTTCTGGCCAGGTAGGACACAGGGCTTTGTGTTCCCCTGGGCCAGGGGCGGTGGAATGCGGCGTGGAGACTTGGCGGTGAGGAACGAGGATGCTGTGCTTTCTTGGATTACGCACTGTAAAGTCATTCGCCCCCCTCCTGGGTGATTTCGAATGACTTTACTTTATCTTTCCTCTCCTGTTAATTATCCGCATTTCGATGGGTCCGTACCTGGTTTTTCACATTCGTGATGCTTTAATGCGCCGGGGCGTCTTGCATACTTGAATGCCGGGTCCGTCAGTTGGGGTTCTTGACAATCAGGGGAAGATAGATGGCGAACCCAGCCTGGTCAAAGTTGGCCGTGACTGTCACATCCTGCATCATCGTGATGGTCACCGGATTGAGTGTGCTTGGCAGATCATCACTCCAGGCGACGAACTTGTAACCACTCGCCGGGACCGCCGTCATCGTGACGACGGTGTTCTCGGCGTACACTCCACCGGACGGGTCCAGGGCCACTGCCCCGCCTGCCGTCGGACTGATGATGGTGGTCAAGGTGTAGATGGGCACAAGGTCTACGTTGATGGTCACGGCAGTAACGCTCGAGTCATCTGCGCCGTCGCTGGCGTGGTAGGTAAAGCTGTCCAGGCCGCTAAATCCAGCCGTGGGTGTATAAGTGAAAGAACCGTCGAGATTGAGGCTCAGTGCGCCGTTGCTCGGTCCGCTGTCTAGCATCGCCGTCAGCGGATCATTCTCCACGTCCGTGTCGTTGTCTAGCACACCGTTCGCCGCGGCCACGACCAGCGTGGCATCATAGCCGGTGGCATAGGCGTCGTTCTCGGCCACCGGCGCGTCGTTGACCGCCTGGATGGTCACACTGACGATGATCGTGTCGGTCAGGCTGCCATCGCTGACCTGCACCACAAAGCTGTCGCTGCCGTTGGTATCGGCAATGGGGGTGTAGCTGATGATTTGTGACAGTCCGCTTCCACTGGCCCCGGCTGTGCC
>JAAEPW010000456.1 GCA_024232355.1 Chloroflexota bacterium
ACCACGCCAGGCATTCCCACCATAATCAACATCGCTGGGAATGCGTCGCCCCCTCTCCCCTCATTTTTTGCGAAATTCCCCCCTGCACAAATTTGCACAGAACAAGGGAAAAGAGTATACTAACCATGCACAAACCCCGCAACTCAACACCGAGTCCGGGGCCATGATCCAGGCGGTGGGCCCGCCCAGACAGAGAAATAATAACACAATGCTTGTCGTTAGACAAGCCGCCCACTTTCAAGCGGTTTTATGATCGCTCTACAGTGCGGCGTTTTTTTACATACGCCAATAACACAACCCTTTTAGGAGCCTCTATGCTTACGAGCCTGGTATTCACCCTCACCACCGGCACACCCCTCACATTTCCCCCTCACCTGGGCCGTGCCAGCCACGCGGCTTTTCTGCGTCTCGTCTCCCAAACCAACGCCGACCTGGCCGAGCAGCTCCACGCTCCCAACCAACGCCGCCCGTTCACCTGCTCCAACCTTTGGGGAGTTCGCCGCCAAGGACGCACCTTGACCCTCGCCCCCGGCGCATCCGCCTTTTTACGTTTCACCGGCCTCACGCCCCAAGTCTCCAGCCATCTTGAGCAACTGACCCTAGACCCGCCGCCCCACATCGAGCTAGAAGGAAGCAAACTAACAGTCCATCAAGCCACTCTGGATCCCGACACCCACCCCTGGGCCAACCACACCACCTACGAACAACTGGCCTCTATCCACCTGCTCCCCGGCGAAACGACGTCCCATCGTGCCGAACTCGAATTTGCCGCCCCCACCGCCTTTCGCTCCGCCGGTCGTACACTCCCCTTTCCCTTGCCCGCCCTGGTGTATGGTGGCCTGCTAGAAAAGTGGAATACCTTTGCGCCCGTCTCCGTATCGGAAGATGCGCGCCGCTTTGCAGAAGAATGCTTGGCGGCCAGCCGCTATAAACTCTCTACCCGTGCCATCGCTGCCAAACAAAAATCCATCCAGATCGGCTTTGTGGGACGCTGCCGTTACGTGGCCCTCAACAAAGACCGGTACTGGCTGGGAGTGATCCAACTGCTCACCGACTATGCCTTTTATGCGGGCATCGGCTACCAAACAACCATCGGGATGGGCCAGGCACGGCGTGCCCTCCCCCTGCAAAACGTAAAAAAATGACCATACCATCCGTGCTGATCGCCCCAGTGGGGTCCAAACCCCAACTCGTGACCATCGCCCTCGACCTTTTACAACAACAAAACGAGGACGTGCAAGAGGTCATTGTCATTCACACCACCTTGGATCGTCCCACCACTCGCCTCTCTGTGACCTCCCTGGGCCAGGAATTCCCCGGCGCCTATCCTGGCACTCACCTGCGCCCCATCTGCCTGTGTGACGAGCGCGGCATCCCCCTCGACGACATAGATAACCCACCCGCCGCCCGCGAGGCATTTCGCATCCTCTATCGGGAGACCAAAGCCGCCAAACAAGCAGGCTGGCGCGTCCACCTCTCCATCGCCGGTGGACGCAAGATTATCGCCGTCTATGGTATGGCGGTGGCGCAGCTCCTCTTTGACGAGAACGACCGGGTCTGGCACATCTTTTCAACGCCCGCCCTCATCGAGGCCAAGGCCCTCCACCCCGCGTTAGATGAGGCTGCCCTGATCCACGTCCCCGTCCTCCGCTGGTCTGACGTCAGCCCCGTCCTCACCGACCTGATCCTGAGCGACGATCCCTTTGAGGCACTTGAACGCCAGGAAGAACTACGCCAGGCCAACACCCTGCGCCCAGTCCAGATCTTTGTCGAACAGGTACTGACCCCCGCAGAGCGCAGCGTGGTACAACTCGTCGTTTGCGAGGGTCTCACCGACATCCAGATCGCCGAGCAAACCAATCGCAGTTCCAAGACAGTGGGCCATCACCTTTCATCCGCCTACCGCAAAGCACGCGTAACCTTTGACATGAACCACGCCGACCGGCACACGCTCACGTCGCTGCTGTCAACATACTACATGGTCGCTCGAAAAGAAGAAAAATAGGGAGACTTCCCTATATAAAGATAGGGAGACTTCCCGATGCGCACCGCTCCAAAATACTGTACAATGGGTACAAAATCACACCCAGGAGAGTGGCATGGACAAATGTCCCACCTGCGAAGAAACGCTCCGCGATGCCATCGTCGTCTGTGCCCACTGTGGGCAGACACTGCCCCTGCAAGTCGTCGTTGTGAGCGAAGGCAGCCACGGTGGAGGATTCGCCCTGGTAAAGAACATGGATGAGCTGAATGAACCGATTTTAGCAGAACAGGAGGAGGTCGATGATCAATGACAAATAAACAAAAGAGTAACGATCAAATCTATCTGGCGGCGCTTGCCGGTCTGCTCCACGATGTGGGCAAGCTCGCCCAAAGGGCAGACTGGCAGCACGGAAAACACGCCGAAGTTGGGGCCGAGTTCGTCCGCCAATATGTGCCGGAGCAGTGGCGGGAGTACCTCTACCCGGTGATGGGCCACCACGACAAACCCTTGGAAGGACACTCAACCAAGGTCGTGGCCTTGGCCGACCGTCTCTCTGCCGGAGAACGTGCGGAAGAACAGACGGCGCAGCCCAAGCAACTGCTCTCTATCTTTTGCCGTCTGAAAGCCGACGGAAAAAAAGCGCCAGAAAAGCAATACTGGCCGCTAAAACCCCTGGCGCTTCAAGATGACGTTATCTTTCCTGCTGGAGAAAGCAGTGCGGACTATGCAGATTTGTGGCCTGGGTTCGAACGGGATGTAAAAGCGCTGCACGATGCTCACGCAGAGGATGGTGACCTGGCAACTTATCTGGAAAGTCTGCTTCTGTCGATGCAGCGCTACACATGGTGTGTTCCTTCGGCCTACTATCGCTCGCTGCCCGACGTGAGCCTCTACGACCACAGTCGCGCGACGGCGGCGCTGGCCGCTTGTTTTGTGGGGATGGACGAGGCGGTATTGGATGATCTGCTGCGCGATTCCAATAAAAAGACAGACGTGGCTCTTCTGGTGGGCGGCGATGTCTCCGGCGTGCAGGACTTTATCTATACGATTACGGCCAAAGGCGCGGCCAAGGGACTGCGCGGACGCTCGTTCTATTTGGAACTGCTCACCGAGGCCGTGGTCCGCTTCATCCTGCGAGAACTGGGTCTGCCCATTACCAATCTGATCTATACCGGCGGCGGCCACTTTTACCTGCTGGCTCCCCTTGGGACAGAGTCAGATCTGGAACAAATTCGCGCCCAGATCAGCCACAAACTGCTAACCCATCACCTGGGTGACATATATCTGGCCCTGGGTTGGACGCCCATCTCATCTAGCGAGTTTGACCGCGCGCGCTTTGGTGAAAAGTGGGGCGAGGTGTCGCAAGAAATGAACGAGGCCAAGCGCCAGCGTTTTGCCGAACTCGATGACGCCGAGACATTGACGGACAAAGTCTTTGGTCCTATGGGCGAAGGCGGCGACGGGGATAAAGAGTGCCAAGTTTGCCACTATGAAGGACCTGATGTCAAGACAGAACACGCGGGCGACGAGGAAAAAGAGCGCCGCATCTGCGCCTTTTGCGAGTCGTTAGAAACCCTGGGAACCGACCTGCGCGATGCCGCTTACCTGTTGCTGGGCGAGGTCGAGCCGGAGGATGCAGAACGGGCGGGATATGAGGAGGCGCTGCGCTCATTCGGGTTGGTGTTGGGCTTTGCCCAGACCAATGGGACGTTCACCTTGCACTTGCCCGACGACGTTCAACGAGCCACGCTCCTGGCAATGCGCGACTTGCCAGATATCACCGAGGTGACCGCTCGCACATCTCGGCGTCTCGGCTGCCCCGTCGCGCCTGGCACCCGTTATACCGTCAATGTTACGCCGCGCAAGCCAGATGGCGACATTGCCACATTTGATTGGCTGCAAGCGCAGTCCCAAGGTGTCAAACGGCTGGGCGTGCTGCGCATGGACGTGGACGATCTGGGCGACCTGCTCAAGTGGGGAATGGAGGGAAACGCGACGCTTTCCCGCGTGGCATCCTTCAACTTTAGCCTCTCCCTCTTTTTTGAGGGCTGGGTGGGCGAATTGTGCCGCCGGATCAACAACACCGGGACAGACAAAGTCTATGCCATCTACTCTGGCGGCGATGACCTCTTTGTCGTCGGCGCGTGGGACGTGCTGCCAGAGTTAGCAAACAGAATCCGCCAGGATTTGAAACGTTTTGCGGCCCAGCACCCGGACGTTCACCTCTCTGGCGGGCTGACCCTTCACGGCGGCAAGTATCCGCTTTACCAGGCCGCTCACGACGCCGAGAATGCACTCAACACAGCCAAAGACCTTGAACGACCGAACGGCCGCAACAAGGACGCCTTTAATTTTTTGGACCTGACCATTCCTTGGGAAAAATTTGACGTTTTGGAGAATGAGAAAAATCGCTTGAGAGAGTTGGTGGAGAATACAGATGTTGATCGCGCGCTGCTACGCACACTACTGCAGCTATACGCCCATTTCACCGACACTGCCCGTAAGCACGGCAAAACGTATTGGGGGCCATGGATGTGGCAGGGAGCCTACTCCCTCAAACGAATGGAAAGCCGCTGCAAGGATAAAGAGGTCCAGGAAAAGATCAAACAAATTCGAGAATCCTTCAAGAAGGATCAATTTAGTTACATTGAGACGCTAGGCCCTGCCGCGCGATGGGCCGAACTATTGATGAGAAAGGAGCAAAACAAATGAGTCAGATAAACTTGAACGCCATAATCGCCCAGGGCGACGCCCAAATACTGGTCACTGAGGCCGAGGCGCTAGGCAAGCAACTGGTTCAGCAACGATTGAGCACCAACCAAATCCGCAATATCTTTGGCACGGTGCGTCGCATCGAGATGAACTGGCCCGAGAACCCAAAGGATGAAGCCGAGCGCCAGCGCGTCACCAAGGCTCAACGAGAGCTATTGCTGCTCAAGCCCAAGATGGCCTATCAGGCCAAGCGAGAGCGGGGGAGAGGCGTTGGGGTGCTCACCGACATCCTCACTAATGCCATCGACTTGGTTGGCAACGACCGGAGCAAGTTCCAACATTTTGTAGATTTCTTTGAGGCCATCTTGGCCTATCACAAAGCCCATGGCGGCAATTAGGAGATATTGCAATGACAAAAACAGCTAACCTGTACGGACGTGTGTTCATCGAGTGCGAGATCGAGACCAAGACCGGCCTTCACATCGGCGGGGCCGAAAGCTCCCTCTCCATCGGCGGCGTGGATAACGTCATTATCCGCGACCAGCTTTCCAAGCGACCCTACGTTCCCGGCTCATCGCTCAAGGGCAAAATGCGCTCCCAGATGGAAAAGTTCCACGGCCTGCCTCAGAACCGGCGTATTGGGCAAGTTACCATTCACACTTGTAAGAGCGGTCAAGAGTACGCTAACTGTATCATCTGCCACATTTATGGATTGCCCGGCGATAGCGACTTTTCCACCTCTACCCGCTTGGTGGTACGCGATGTGCAGTTGAGTGAAGACAGCGTCACCAAACTAGACGCGGCCAAGACCGACCTACCCTTCAGCGAGGTCAAATGGGAGGCCACCATCGACCGCGTCACCTCTGCCGCCACGCCCCGCCAGATGGAGCGCGTACCCGCCGGGGCCGTCTTTGGTCCAGCCGAACTGGTCTACTCTATTTACGATGCCGCCGATGTGGGCCGCTTTGTCAACGTCATCGAGGGGATGCAACTCTTGGAGGACGACTACCTGGGCGGCTCTGGATCTCGTGGCTCCGGCAAGGTCGCTTTCCGCAATATCACAATAAAGGCCAAGGCCCGCGATAACTACCGTCATGGCAAGAACTATGAGCGTTCGTTCGACACACTTGACGACCTCGCGGCGGCGCTGCCCGCCGTGATCGCGTGGCTAGAAAAGGACGGTGTGCCTGTTCCCGTCAAGGAGGGCTGATATGTCCCAATGGACGACTTATCATCTGAAACCCAAACCCGGCGCGGGCTTTCACTTTGGCTTGCGCGGACTGGAACAAGAGGACTCGGCCTCTCATTGTCCGTCCGATACTCTCTTTGCCGCGCTGATAGCAACTGCGGCCGATCTGGATGGCAACGCGGGTGTGGGGGCATTCATCAAGCCCTTTGATGGCGGCCAACCGCCTTTCCTGCTCACCTCTGTCTTTCCGCGCGTGGGCAGCCTGCCATTGTACCCTTTTCCCTTTATCAAAGTCGAGTTGACCGAAGCGCGTGGCCAACGCAAGCTGCTCAAAAAGCTGCGCTACGTCTCGCCCGCTATTTTTTCTCGCATCATCAACCGGCAACCGCTGGACGAGTACGCCAAAGAGAAAAAGGGTGTCTTTTTGCAAAGCGGTCAGGTCTGGCTCACCGCCGGTGAGATCGATATGCTGCCCAGCGACTGGCGCGAGTTAGCGCCCGATGACGTCAAAAAACGCCAAGATTGGCGTGAATGGCTCACAGACGAGAAAGGCCGTCAGTGGTTGCGAGAACAAAAAGTGTGGCGGTCCCAGTCTATAGATCGCGTCACCGTGGACCGCGTTTCTTCCGCCTCATCCATCTATCGCATCGGGCGTACAGTCTATGCACCCGGCTGCGGCCTCTGGTTCGGTACCCAGTGGCCATCCGGCCTCAATTCGACCATGCAGGAACAATTGGAAACACTCTTGCTTCACCTGGGCGACCGGGGTTTGGGCGGTGAACGTTCCATCGGCTATGGTCAATTTGCGTGGGAAACAGGCACTATGCTCGATCTACCAGAGCACACGCCGGACAGCCCAACCCTGACCCTCTCCCGCTATCTGCCCTGCAAGAAAGAACTACCCGCTGCTTTGCAAGGATCGGCCTCCTATCGTCTAGAGGCTGTATCAGGCTGGCTCAACGCATCCGGTCACAAAGCCCAGCGCAGAAAACAAGTGCGCATGCTGGCCGAGGGCTCTGTCTTTCAACCGATGGGCGCGGGGCCGTGGGGCCTCTTGGCCGACGTACGCCCCGCCGGTTGGAACGATCACCCTATCTGGCGCTATGGCTACGCCTGTCCCGTGAGTATCCGTCCGCAGGAGGTAAACAATGCCACAAATTAGCCAACACTATTCCCTCAACCTGATGGCCCTCAGCCCCCTGCACATCGGCACCGGGCGTGAACTGCTGCGCGACTATGACTATGCCGTCCACAAAGGATACACCTGGCGCATAGATGAGGACGCCCTTCTTGATGCTGCCCTGGGCGAGGGTGAGTTCGATGAAACCTTGCTGCGTCGCCCAGCCGCCGAACTGCTCCAGCCAGACGACTTTCGCCCCGATGCCAGCTTGTTTCGCTACGTCGTCAAAGGAATACCCCGTTCCAAACAAAAGGGCGCCCACCTGCGCGAGCAGATCAAGAATGTGTTCGACCAACCCTACCTGCCCGGTTCTTCGCTCAAAGGGGCCTTTCGTACCGCCATCTTTGACCATGCGCTGGCTCAGAATCCCCAAGCGCTCGACACACGCCGTCTGAAGGATAATCGCAAATGGGCCGCCCAGCCCATCGAGCGCGCCCTGTTGGGCCGCAACCCCAACTATGACCTGCTGCGCGCCCTCCACGTGGCCGACAGCATCCCCCTACCCGCCAACAAGTCTCTATCCATCGAGAACGTCCAGGTCATCACCGGTGGGCAGCCGGGTTCGCCCATCGAGGTAGAGGCGTTGCGCACCCAGGTCCGGCTGCGCGCCAGTGTCAAACTCGATCTATCTCTCTTTACCGCTCAGGCCGAACGGGAACTGCACTTGAAAGATCGATTGCAGTGGCTCCAGGGTCTGATGACCATCTGCCGGGCGCGGGTGACCCCCATCCTGGCCGCCGAACGGGATTGGTTCGCCAAGCGCTATCCCCGCTCCCCCGTCGTTGGATTTTACGCCCAACTCCATGACTTGGTGACCAGCATGCCCGACCATCGCTGCCTGCTCCAGGTGGGTTGGGGCGGCGGCTGGATCAACAAGACCGTTGGACAGCGCCTCGACGACCGTCAGCGGGAGGACGTTATCCGCAACTATCGCCTGGCGCGCGGCAAACGCCAGCGTGGCGACCCCTTCCCCAGGAGCCGTCGCGTTGTCCTGGATACGCAGGGACAGCCCGTCGCGCCCCTCGGCTGGGTCCTCATTGAGATGAAACCGGAGGTAACCCAATGACCGTGCTGTTACTCGCCAACATTGGCAACCGTGACATCTGGGTAGACAAAACCGCTCCCATCCCCGGCGAGGTCCACCCCGTCTGGAACAAGACCGCGTCCCGCCGCGCTCTGGGTGAAGCGCTGCAGTGTGACTGGGCCACTTGCCAACCCCACTTGGCTCTGCCCATTATCGGCAAAGCGGCAGATCATGTCCGGCAACAGTCCGGTCAACTCGATGCTGTCATTCTGATCTCGTCCGACCAATCGGGTCAGGAAGGAGTGAGCGAGCATCACCTGGCACAAGATACGTGTACACTGGCTCCCGTCGTCGAGCGATTACTGGTCGAGCAATATAGCCTTGCCCACGATACGGTCACTCACTGGACTGTGACGAACAACCCCGCTGACTATGGCAATATGCGCAATTTCTTCCAAGAGCAGTTGGCAGCTTTGCGCGATGAGCAACCCAACGCAACCGTTTACCTAGAGGTCTCCGGTGGCACTCCGGCGATGACCAGCATGTTGCTCACCATCGGCGCCGAGACTTTTGGCCTGGACGCTCACCCACTCTACGTCTCTGAACACGAGGACTGTCCATTCCCGCTCGACCTGGGCCGTCGCACGGTGGTCAATGCGCTTGTCAAAACTGTCAAAGCGAATCTGGATATCTACGCCTACCACGCCGCCGCCAACACTGTCCGCGACAATCGAGATTTACTGCACGAATTCATTCCTGTTGACCCCGCGCTGGCAGTGTTGGAGTACGCCAGGCAGCGGATTAACTTTAACTTTGAGCGAGCTAGAGCGGCTCTGACCAAGTTAGCGAGTGCCCCGGCAGAACAATTGATTGCAGGGCTTTGCGAGGAACAACCCGAATGGCTGCTAGAGGAAATTTGTCACAATGCCCAGGTCAGGCTAAATACAGGCGCTTATGGTGATTTTCTTGTCCGAATGTTTCGCTTTGACGAGGCCACGTTGCGCTACACTGCGCGCAAGTTTGGAGCACGCTTGGTTGACAAAGACGGAAACCCTGATGCTGATGGAGAATTTCTGGATACTGCCTGGTTGGCTAGCGAGTCTAACTTGGAGAAATATCTTGGTTCAAAAAACGTGCGGCGCAACAATGCAGGCCGGATCAGTGCCAACCGCTTTGTCTTTTCTCTGATTGTGGCCTTTTGGTCCAAGCTAGATGACAATCCTACACTGCGAGCATTGCGCAAGTATTTGAACCAAATTGACAAGTTGTCTGCCGTGCGAAACAAATCCTTTGCTGTCCATACATTTGAAGGCGTGTCGCGTCAGCGTATGGCAAAAGCATTCATAGGCTCAGATGCAACTGGGACAGATGATGACATCGACCAAATCTGGGATGTTGTAAAAAAAACTTGCGAGACTGCCACCGGCCAACCCTTTGACGAAACCAATCCCTACGACGCCATCAACGACCTGATCCTGGAAATCCTGGCGGCATAGCATAACATCACGTCTTGCACATCACGCACTTTAACAACCAAATAGCACCAAAAAGTTACCCATAATACGGAGGTTGAAAAATGCCACCACTATACATCACCACCCAGGGTGCCAAGCTCCGCTATACCAAACGCCGGTTGCGTGTCGAAAAAAACGGAAAAGAGATTGCCGCTGTCCCCGCCGTCCATGTCGAGCAGGTCCTCATCTTTGGCAATATCTCGGTCACCACGCCTGCCCTCGGCTTTTTGCTGGAAAACGACATCGACACCGTCTTTCTTACCCTGCGCGGGCGCTACAAGGGCCGCCTCGTCGGGCCGTCCGGCGGCAACAGCCGCCTGCGTATGCGCCAATACGAGCGCGTCATCGATCCCGAATGGGCGCTTGAAACCGCCCGTGCCATCGTCACCACCAAGCTCCACAACACCCGCACGCTGCTCCGCCGCTACGCCCGCCGCCAGACTTGCGATGTCTCGCAGACATCGCAAGTCTCCCCCCTCACCACCGCCGCCGACCAGATCACCGACCTCATCTCCAGCGCCGACCGCTGCCGCGCCATCAACTCTCTCAGCGGCGTCGAAGGTCGGGGCGCGGCCATCTACTTTTCTGTCTTGCGCCACCTGATCCAGGATCAAGAATGGGAATTCCCCAAGCGCACCCGCAGGCCACCCCGCGACCCCGTCAACGCTCTGCTCAGCTTTGGCTATACTATCCTCACCCACAACGTCGAATCCGCCGTCCGTGCCGTTGGCCTTGATCCTCACATTGGTTTTCTCCACCAGATCTCTTACAACCGGCCCAGCCTGGCCCTCGACCTGGTCGAAGAATTCCGCGCCATCGTCGTCGACTCGGTCGTTCTCCGTTGTCTCAACAACAACATTATCCTCCCCGCTCACTTTACCATCAACCCGGAAGGCACCTACCCTGTTCTCTTGAATGACGAGGGCCGCGGCCGCTTTATCCGCGAACTGGAGAGCCGCTTTAACCTCGAATTCAAGCATCCGGACAGTTCAGAGCGCGTCACCTACCGCCGGTGTTTCGAACTCCAGGCCCGCCAGCTCGCCCGTTGCCTGCAAACCGGCGACGTCTACCTCCCCTTCAAGGTAAGGTGAACACATTTACGCCTCACACTTCACGCCTTACGTTTCACGCTTCACCTTTTACATTTCAGGGAGCACCAAATGAACCCAAAACGCTCTCTCTATATCATCGCCTACGATATTCCCAACGACAAACGGCGTACCAAGATCGCTCGCGTGCTAGAAGGACATGGCACGCGGGTGCAATATAGTGTCTTTGAGAGCCAACTAACGAACAACCAGTTCACCGCCTTGTGGAAAGAACTGGGCGAACTGGTTCAAGCAAAGGAAGATAGTCTGCGCGCTTACCGTCTCTGCCCTCCCTGTGCCAGGTGGGTAAAGACGGTAGGGCAGGCTGTGCGCGTCGATGATGTGCCCGAGGTCTATATCGTTTGATGCGAACACCCCCTCCCATCTAGTGTTTTCAAAGACACTTGGCAGGGGGGTGTTCGCAAAAAATAGGCTTTTATGGTACAATTAAGGCGCTTGGGAGATATGTGACTGATATCGGAGGATCATTTGCCCCCATATATGGCGAAAGAGATGCGCCAACCACTAAATGTGGCAGTCCAAATCCAATCAATGCCCGTTAGGGCATTAAGACATCAATACGGCGAGCGCGGATGCAACCTACGCATCGGTCCAAATCCAATCAATGCCCGTTAGGGCATTAAGACAGGCAACAAGCGGGTCATTGATATTCAC
>JAAEPW010000457.1 GCA_024232355.1 Chloroflexota bacterium
GCTAAAACTCAGCACCGAAGGGGCTTTGCTCTCTCAGAGCGGCGTCTTTAGCGCCGCGAGAGTGGTCGTAGAGACAAACTCTCTTGCGCGATCAAGTTTGCCCACAAAGTGAAATACCCCCTTCCAAGCAAGTCAAGAACGTGCAAGAAAGCAAGTCGAAACCCTCCTCAGCCTGCTGCTGGACGGACGCCCGGTCCACACCGGAACCGCCATCTATACGCTCAGTATCGGCCTGGACGGCGAATACAGGTACAATGTCAAGGCCGACAAGCGCATAGATCGAGCGGTGAAGCAGGAAGGGGCGTTTCGGGGCGATTATTGACACCACACACAACAGAGCCACCAGAACCCAAAACCAGCCTCTATACCACCCATCGACAGCCTATGACTTGCCATTCCTTTGCGAGAGTGAAGCAATCTTGAGAAAACTCGTTCATTTCCTTGACCCGGCGGGAGATTTCCAGTATAATGATAAACGTAATGCAGCTTTTGATCCGTATTAAAAATCAACGCCAACCACACTAACCTATCTACCAAAGTCACAACATATCACAACATCATACTGCCATTAGCACCTGGCTTTTCTGCTTTTTAGCAATTTGCACACTGCTTTTTGTCAGTTTACACACTGATTTTTTTAACGCCAGCCTAGCTTTTTACGAAAAGGAGGTGAGGGCGAAAAGATTCAGGCAGTACAAAAGTATGGCCCCAAGCTCGACCTGGGGCGAGCAGCGGATGAGGACGAGTATATTGACCTGGTGACGCGCAATTCGGGCATATCACGAGGAGAGGTGCTCCAGATCGAGTCAGGGAATGCCGAGGCGCTGGTCTATTTGCTCACGCAAGGCCGCCCGGTGTATACTGATACAGCGATCTATACACCCACCATCAAACAGGATGTCTGCATCGGGGTCAGTGTTCGCATCCGCAAGAATATGGTCGGCCAGATCAACGTGCCCGGCGAGTTCAAGGGCGACGTGATCAATGCCGGGAACATTGGCAAGAGCACGGACGAGTTGTGCGATCAGTGGGACGTCGAGTTCCCCAATGACCTGATAGAGCGATAGAGCGACGGTCTGGTCGAGCAGTGGGACGAAGAGCATCCCGATGATTGGATCGGTTGAGGCGGGTGTCGGGATGGTGTTTGGATTAGGTGCAGGGGCCGCGCTCCCTGCATCTGGTTTTGGGTTGGGGGGATTGACTTTTGGTAGCAGTAGTTGTCTTGATCTTGGAAATTATGGGTCTCTGGGAGTTTGCCTGGCGGACGTATCGGATTCCCGAACTTGTTCGGGTTTCTTGCGTGATACCCCCAACAAGTTGGCGAGTCCAACACCCTGACCATGCGAAATCCCAAAGAACCGAAATTATCAAAGGAGGAAAAAATGACTAGAAAAAAGAGGGCATGGTATAGATTAGATTGACAGATTGCCCACAGGCCGTTTATGTGCCACAATTGGTTTTCTGAAGACCAAGGCACAAGGAGACGACCTATGGGCGCAAGACGAAATGATATCACGAGTAATCAACGAGCACA
>JAAEPW010000458.1 GCA_024232355.1 Chloroflexota bacterium
CCGCTGCTGAAGGACTTGAGTAGATTCGAAACCAGCCGGCGCAACAGGAGAAGTGAATGAGCCAGTCTCACTGTTGGTCGAGTATGCTGCTGTAGAGCAACATCATCACCCCAGAAGTCGGAGCAATGAGTAAAGCCAATGGCACGTTGAACAGTTTGGCATTCACAAGTCGGCGGAGTCGTATCAGATTGTGGGTTGACCAAGTACGGGATGGATGTACCATGGCCGTTTGGGTCAGCTGCAGCAAAACGACATCCTCCTTCAATTCGCGTCTGGTTCACTGAATCTCTCGGTGACATTCGCGTTGCATCTTTTGAGTTGGGTGATGCCCCAGCACCGTAGGCGTGGGCGGGTCATGGGTGTAAAGCGTGGCGGTCTACCAAGGTCAGGTTCTCTAGCGTGGCGGCTACCCCCAGCACATGCTGAACTTGTCAATCCCGCATCCATAGCCTGTCATTTGGCAATGACCCCTGTGGGCAGCTGAGTAGGAGATACCTGGATTGGAACATCGGTCTTTGCTTTAGTCCCTGGGCTACGCATTGACTTCGCCTGCGGCGGGTACTGGAAAGCAGGAAGACCCAGCGGTGAAAACATGGGCTCTCGTTGCCCAGATCAGCCACGTTGCTTCCGACCACGCGATCGGCGACTCCGACGACATGGGTCACGAATAACAGTGGAGGCGCTCTCATGCTGACTGCTCGACTCACTACTGGAGCGGCATCATAGAGCATCATTAGTTGGACGACGAGGTCCAATAGCCGGTTCTGGCCATGTCTGTTCACGGCCCTTACTTCCAGTCGATCCAGTCCTTGATTCAGCGTCTGACCCTCGCGGGGGCCGAGGGGCCAGCTCTCCCGGTTTTCGTTGAGCAGCCCAGCCCTGTAAAGTGGGCGGGCTTGACTTCAACCCCGGAGGCGGCCTTTGGGGACCCGGCAAAATTCCAGTAGATGGCCCTCCAGTAGCCAATTGGC
>JAAEPW010000459.1 GCA_024232355.1 Chloroflexota bacterium
CTTCGGCTCACGGCCATTAAGTTAAGCGGCAGCCGCCCCGGGAGGGTCACTCTCCAGAGTGACCACACCCTGCTTTGCGAGGTGAAGCGGTCACTCTGGAGAGTGACCCTCCCGGGATTCGTTCCTTAACTTAATGGCAGTGAGCCTTCGGCTGGAATCATGCCGATCCAAACATTTCCTTCGACATTCGACACTCGCCGGAGCAGACACTATCATGATCGTTGTTTGCCCCACTGCCGGCGGCGCAATTGTCTGACCCAAGCACTGCTGTCCTGCATTTCCGGGCGATCCGCCCACATCCCCACCACCGGATCCTGCGCCAGATCGTCAAAATTTTGCCGGGCAGAGGTTTCAGGCAAGGATCGCAACAAAGCTTGCAGTGCGGCTTCAACAACCGCCTGCGAACTGTGGAAACCGGTTGCCTGTAACGCCTGTTGTAACAGTTGGTTGTTTAGTTCAATGGTGATGTTCATAAGTTGATTTCCTCAAGTCAAATCGCCTTAGCTGATAATGTGTGAATTTAATGCTGCACGGATTTCACAAAAATGCAACAGTGCCTCTGGATGTTATACATTGCACAATCGTCAATGAAACACAGTTTAATGACTGGGAGCCACTGTCAGCGGGAATGACCGTCCGCTCAGTTCGCGCGTGGGGAACTGTTCATAGCCCCAAAGCATCAGGGTAATGCGCGGCACTTCCTCACCCAGATATTCCGCCAGTTCGGTCACGCTTACCCGGCGGTTGCGATTGCCCTGGCGGTCAGCCTCGCCTTTCAGACCTTGCAACAGAACAAAGCTGAAAACCCCGTGCCCCTGATAGCCCTCCAAGGCCATCTGGGTATCGCCGGCAGCGGCCAGTATTGCGCGGCCCGTGGCCCGTCGCAGGCGGGTGATGGCGGTCTTGGTTTCAATCCCGCGAGAGGCCAGTTGCAAGGGGGGCAGGGAACTGATCAACGCGCCGCTGTGACAGGTATCCAGGATCAACACGCTCTTGCGCGCCTTGATGTCGCGCAGACGGGCCTCCAGGCGGGCCTGACCCAGCGCATCCTCGCGCAGGGCTTGCTCGTTGTGATAAATAAAATCCCGGGGCAGGAAATGGTAATTGCCGTCCAGGGTCAGGGCGTGACCGGCCAGATAGAGTACAAACACATCTTCCGGTCTGGCGCGTGCGGCGATTTCGGCCAGGGCCGCTTCAATGCCGGCGCGATCCGCTTGTTTGTCGACCAGCACCGTGTCGTATATTTTGTCAAACAGATCGCGCCCCCGGCGGATCAAGGTTTCGGTAACGGATCGGGCATCGGCCGCGGCATAGTTTAAGTGAAAAGTTCGGTCCCGATAGTCGTCAATGCCCACAGCTAAAAGATGCAAGGCCGGGCGAGTGATTTTCGGGGCCGTCACCGTGACGATCTGCTCCTTGGGTCTGGAGGCCACGGTTCCTTTTTCGTTATAGACGAGCGTGCGCACGCTATGCCGGCCCGCTCCCAGAGGAAGCCGCCGGTTGATCTGTCCCGGCAATCGCGGCAGACCCACGGCCCGGGCGGGAATTTTAGCCTGTTGCACTCCGTCCACGTAGATCAACACTTTGCCGATCCCGCCGCCCCGGTCATCGAGTTGCAGTTTCAGGCTGTATTCGCCCTCCCGGCTGGACACTTGCGCGCCGTCGATCAAGGTGATCGCCGGCGGCAGACCGCCAGCCAAGACTTGGCGCACATCGCCAATTTCGGCCAAGGCATTTTTTAGCTTGTCGTCCTCGCCTCTGAACCTGGCCAGCACCAAGTCCGGGCGGTAGAAGAGATCATAGAGCTGGTCCACGCTCACGAACTGCCCGGCTTGATCCGCGCCTCGGTTGAGGTGATAGCCGATAAGATTTTCCGCGCCCGGGCTGTGGGCAAAAAAACCTTCCGGGGTCCATAATACCCAGCGCTTGCCGTCGCGGTGGGGAAACAGGGCCAAAAGTTCCCGGCCCGTGTCCAGGGCATACCAACGTATCGTGCCATCGTCCAAGGCCGCTGCCAGTTTGCGCCCGTCACCGCTGATGTTCACTCCCCAGGCCACGGGCACGGGCAATGCCGGCCAGCAGACCGCGCCATCGCGTTGATAACAGCGTAAAGTCCACTCCGTGCCCAGGACGAAACGTTGCCCGTCCGGGGCAATGGCCAAGCTGCGGGATGTTTCATAGGCTTTCAGGGTCAGGGGCTGACCGTTCAGACTGGGGGTAACTGTATTTTCCCATCCCTGAATATCCAGGCCGTCGGCCCGGGTGCGGGGTGCCTGCAAACTCCGGCTGTCAACGGGGGGGGACTGTTGCAGGATTTGGCTGCCCAGGTCAAAACGGACGGAGTTTTTGCCCCCATATTCCAAGCCGAATTGCACCGTTTCCCCGTTTTCGGACAGCAAAAAATCCTGATAATTAGCCCGAAAATCTGCCTGCTCCGGCCCCTGTTGCCAACGCGGCCGCCCCGCCGCGTCCAGTCGCCCGAAAGCCGGGTCGGTTGCACCATAGACCAGCCCCCCGTCCGCCAGAGCGTGCATAATGGTTCATCTTGCTGTGAGGATCATGACAGTTATTTGCGAACCTTGTTTGTCCAGTGCATGATAAACAGCGTCTGGCCGAAAATCCCGGCCTGAACCTGCCAGGTCTTCAAAGTTTGGCCCAACTAAGACCTGGCAGGTTTTCATGCGCGATCCCCGGCCCAAACCTGTCAGGTCTTCAAAATTTGGCCTAACTGAGACCTGGCAGGTTTTCATGCGCGATCCCGGCCCAAACCTGCCAGGTCTTCAAAATTTGGCCTAACTAAGACCTGGCAGGTTTTCATGCGCGATCCCCGGCCCAAACCTGCC
>JAAEPW010000460.1 GCA_024232355.1 Chloroflexota bacterium
AGTGTTCCTGGCTGCTCAATTCTCGAAACTGCTTTTGGGAACAAGCGAACAATACGCTCTGTGCTCAGTTGATCGAGGAATGAGTGTCTATTATAGTTCCTTTTCCCGCAGAATACAAATTGGCATTCGTCGAGCTTGGGCCGCAGGCATACGCGCGATCAGAACCGCCTCTCGATCCGGTTTGTGGCTTGGGTAGGTGTAATCCTTGTTGAACTAAGCGCTTCGCGCAGGTTGGTCCCCCGAGAGTAACCCCCTCAAGTTTCCTCAATTTCCTCTGATAGGGCTATACTATCCGTATCTCAAATACGGAGGTATAGTCATGACGGCGTTAAGACAACGGATGATCGAGGACCTGCAGCTACGTGGCTTATCTGAGAGCACCCGGATAGCCTACGTGCGAGTCGTGCGGCAATTGGCCGAATACTATGGCAAGTCCCCAGATTGTATCAGTGAAGAGGAAGTGCGCCAGTACTTCCTCTACCTCAAGAATGACAGGCAGATCGCCCCCAACTCAATTGGCGTCGCCCGTGCGGGTATCAAGTTCCTGTACGTGCATACCCTCGGGCGAGAGTGGCGGATTCTGGACCTGGTACGCCCCTCTCGGGAAAAAAAGCTGCCTGTGGTGCTCAGTGTTGCCCAAGTGCGCAAGCTCCTGGGGCATGTTCGTAGTCCACGCTTTCGGGTTTGCCTGAATACCATCTATGCCTGCGGATTGCGTATATCCGAAGGGGTTAGCCTCCAAGTTCGAGACATCGACAGCGAGCGGATGGTGGTTCACGTGCGGCACGGAAAAGGAAACAAAGATCGCTACGTCCTGCTTCCTCAACGCATCCTGGAGATGTTGCGCGAGTTCTGGTGCACACATCGGCATCCCCAATGGCTTTTTCCTTTCCCAACGAAGGCTGGAGTCCCACCAGCCACAGCCACAAAGCCAATGTGTACCGGCGGAGTTCAGTACTGTTTCAGGGAGGCGCTGAAGGCAAGTGGCATCCAAAAAGAGGCCAGCGTGCACACACTACGGCATTCGTACGCCACGCACTTGCTGGAAGCAGGGACGGATCTGCCGGTGATCCAATCCTACCTGGGACACAGTTCAATACAGACGACGGCCATCTATCTCCACTTGACCCGCGCCACCGAGGAACGGTCAGCAAAAACCATCGATCAACTTATGGCCGACCTGACATGGTAGAGATTGCCGACATCTTTTGCCGCTACGGACCCCAGTATCGAGCCAAATACGGAGACAAGATATTGCCCAGTCACCGCCAAGCCATGGGCGCCATTGAGCGCTGTCGCACCGCGGCCCTGGGAGGACACGCCTATACCTGTGAGTCCTGTGGTGAGACCCAATACCAGTATCATTCCTGTCGCAATCGCCATTGCCCCAAATGCCAAAACGACAAAGCTCAACAGTGGCTGGAGAAACAGCAGAACTTGCTTCTACCAGTGTCCTACTTTCTGTTGACGGTGACCTTGCCCAGCGAACTCCGGGGTGTGGCTCGGAGCCACCAGAAACAGGTCTATGACCTCTTCTTCCGCATCTCGGCGGAGGCGATACAACAGTTGGCTCGTGACCCTCGTTTTGTAGGCGGGCAAATGGGCCTGGTGGGTGTGCTGCATACCTGGGGGCGCAACCTCAGCTATCATCCCCACA
>JAAEPW010000461.1 GCA_024232355.1 Chloroflexota bacterium
CGTGTTCCATATCTCGTGACCGGCGGGGAAGCTCCATACCCCTTTGCCTTGCCACTCTAGGGCATACTGGGCGAGTTGCTCCTTTGCTGACAGCCCCATCTCTCGATGCTTTACCATCTTGGGCCGGATGTAGGCCATCCCTTGCAGGCCAGCGTCGGTGAATTTCTGCTCGATGTCCAGCCAGTCCACCCAGGGGATCAGGTACGCCTGGCGGGGGCAATCCTTTGACGTGATCCCTTTGCCGAACCACAGCCATAAGTGACACTTGAGTGCCCAAGCGGGATCATACAAGCCATTGGTGTTTCGGGTGTCGATGGGTGGTCCGTAGGCCATCCAGTTCCGTTGCTCATCACTGATCTTGGCAAAGTTGAAATTGGTCTTGCCGCTACCGTCAGCGTACTTGGCTTCTATCCAGAAGTGGGAGCCTGTCAGCGATAGGCCCGGCGATCCATAGACACAGTAGTCGGGGCGACCAGATGGGGTAACTCCCTTGATGTCTATGCGCTTCTCGGCGTACAGGCC
>JAAEPW010000462.1 GCA_024232355.1 Chloroflexota bacterium
ATGCACGCCAAACACGAGACCCTGCATGTGGCGCAGTGGCCGGCGGTGAGAGAATTGCACCAGCTTGCCAGCCGGCATTATGCCTTTGAGGGCCAGTGTTTTGTCCTCGCTGCGGGCTCTGTCTTGAGCCGGGGCGACGTGATAGCGGGCTTTAATTCTTTGGGCCGGCCGGATAGCGAGGCCAGGGAATTGTTGGATGCGATTCCCGGCAGAGATGAGGATTTGATCTTGCGGGGCGGCAGCGCCGTCATCGCTCCCGGTGCGGATTATGTCCAGGGACCGGTCTTTGACGAGGCGTGTATCGTGTATGCTGAGGTGCAGCTTGGGCGTATTGCCGAGGGTCATCTCTTTCTCGATACCCAAGGGCATTACTCGCGGCCTGACGTGTTTCACCTAGAGGTGGACGATTTGCCGCAGTCGAACGTGACTTTTGGGTCTCAAGGTAGGCCATAGGACCATGTTTATGAGGCACAGTTACCGTCGCCTCTTGGTCGCCGTCTTGTTTGTGTCGGTCCTTTTTGCTTCGATTGTCTTGAATTATTATGTGTTTCATCGAGGCAAGGCGTATTATGTGCAACTCAACGAGACCCGCCTGGACCCCTTGGGACTGGAGCATTTCACCAGCCCAGGCCAGCAAGTTCCCGGCAATCCCGACCGGACGACGGTGGTCTTTTTTGGCGATTCGAGGGCGGCCTCTTGGCCTGCTCCCCCAGGTCTTG
>JAAEPW010000463.1 GCA_024232355.1 Chloroflexota bacterium
CCGCTGCGCATATCAACGATCAGGTTTGTGCCGCCTGCCAGGGGCACGACCTCGGATGTGCCTTGGGCCAGCATTTCGAGGGCCTCGGACAGTGTTTGAGGCGTCAAGAGATCAAATTCTGGCAGCATAAGTGTGTCTCCTTGTAAAAAGTTTAAATTTGAGTGAGTTTCAAGGTCATTGTTGAGTTAGTACCTGGCAGCCAGGTACAAGTATAATCCATTCTCGCCAGTGTGCAAATGCGAACCTGGCGGCGGTTGGCAAAACCGCCCTACGTTTTGCCTAAACGAAAAACCACAACCGGGTCAAAATGGCCGCCGCGATCACCGACACTCCGCCAAAGACCAACATGCTCACCCGCACCGGGCGAGGTTCGCGCTCGTCGATGAACGTTCGCACCAGGGCGACGCCGAGCAGCGTCCACAGCAGCCAGGCCGTGTAGGCCGTCCACTGCCAGGCGGTGAATGTGATGCTTCGCTGGGCCAGGAAGGATTGCATCCCCCACAGCGCCAGGACGAACAAGGTGCTGAGAATACTCCACATTATGGTCATTGTCATCATCCTCCTTTCAGCGTTGGGGGCCTAGACGTCTGTACGAGTCAAGGAAATCAGGGCCGGGCGCGCTCTCGTACTTGCCGTAAAAGAACTTGTCCGCCCAGGTCATCAACGCCTGGTGCGGGCCTGCGATGGTCGCCGGAACCGACATGGCCTTGTGGAACCAGTTGGCGGGTTTGGTCCAGGGGCAGACCATCATGCAGATGCTGCAATCGGTGCCCACCACGTGCCAGTAACGATAGCAGCTTTGCTCGTCCAGTTGCCACTTTTTGATGC
>JAAEPW010000464.1 GCA_024232355.1 Chloroflexota bacterium
GGGCAGGACTAGTTGCGGCGGCTATGGCGACAACCAGCGCACACACAAGAACCCGAATGCTGCAGGTTGAGACCCAGCATCCCCTAGCTCCAATCTAAGAGGGGGAGAATGCAGTGTTTGGTATTATATTGCTAACGTTGTGCCCCTGTATTGAGCTGTGTGCGATACTGTGCATGACTTATGCAAATTCTGTAACTCCCATGCTACTGTGGAGCTACCGGCTTTCCTTGAAAGTCGGAGCTCATTCTCTTGCTTCTGCCGTGTCGTCGGATGGTTGTTTGTTATCTAAACTCTTCGCTCCACACACGGCAGCCTTCAACACTCCAGTGGCGACGCTTTTCTACGGCTAGCCGCTTCCGTCCCTTTTACTGTTTCTTATTTATTGCGTCCCTGCGTCCGCTTGCTCTATTCCATGGCGCCTAATGTACCGCGGCCGGACCCACGCCCGATGTCGCTCCTGCACCAAGCGGTACCTGGAACCACCGCCTTTCTTCCACGGGCGGGTACGCCGGCCCTGCCGCTGCCCGTTTGGTTCGTCGCGCTCGATGGGTGGCTCGCGATGGCCGACTTCGAGCTGGAAGAGACGCTGGTGGACGCCGACCGGAATCGTTTCCTGTTGGAGCTACTGGGCGCCGAGGGCAGATGACAACTCGCTTGGGATGCGCTCACGATGGAGACGGAAGTCAACAATGCGACACACGCCGACTTCCGGTCGACCATCCGGCTACGCATGCAACCGCTCGACGCCTCTACAATGACAGCCTCCACGTCTGGTAGGCCCCTGCAGGGGGATCTCTCACCAGTGTTGTCTTGTAGGCGTTGTAAACGCGGGACCGCCAGTTTGGTTGGAGAAGCAGGGGGGAAAAGCGGTGACACATCTCTTAGCAAGAGCATGGGTCATGGGGAGGAGAGCCACGAGCCCAGGGGTATCGCGTGTTCGTCGGTAGACGAGTGGTGCATGTTCTGTCATAGGTCGGGACATACAGAAGAAGTGTGTAGCATGAAATGTGCATCACAGTTGCCCGTGCCTTGCTCTTGTAGTGCTTCGGTCACAACTCGCATTGGCATTCATGGTACCACTGACAGCACTCCTTGCCACCTACAGGCTACACCACACACAGTTCCTGCAACATGTCTACTCGACGCGCAACCCCAAACTAC
>JAAEPW010000465.1 GCA_024232355.1 Chloroflexota bacterium
CTCTATCGGCGGCTGGAGCGAATCGGCCAAGTTCTCGGACGCCGCGCTGCCCGAAAACCGGGCCGCGTTCGTCAGTTCTTGCGTCGACATGTTCATCAACGGCAACTTTGACCCCGCCAACGGCGTCGTTGACCCAGGCGTCTTTGACGGCATCGACATCGACTGGGAGTATCCGGGCGCGTGCGGGGCGACCTGCAACTTTCGGCCCGAGGACACGCAGAACTTTACGGCTTTGCTGGCCGAGTTCCGCAGCCAACTCGACGCCGTGGACCCGAATCTGCTGCTGACCGTGGCAACCCCGGCCTCGGCGGAGTATTACTCCTTGATCGAGTTGAACCAGATCCACCAGTACCTCGATTGGATCAATATAATGACCTATGATTTCCACGGCGGCTGGGAGCCGGACGGCCCGACCAACCACCACTCCAACCTCTACACCTCCCCCTCGGACCCCTCCGGGACGCCAATGTCAGCCGATACAGCCGTGCAGGGCTATCTAGCGGCCGGTGTCCCGGCGGACAAGCTGATCCTGGGCATACCCTTTTTCGGGCACGGCTGGGCCAGTGTGCCGGACGTGAACGACGGCCTGTATCAATCGGCGGGCCGTTTGCCCAGGGGCACGTGGGAAAAGGGCATCGAGGACTTTGAAGCGCTGGAAGCCAAGGGCTATCCGGGATTCTGGGACCCGGTCGCGCAGGCGTACTGGATCTTTAACGGCAGCACGTTCTGGAGTTATGACAATGCGGCCTCGGTCAGCAACAAGATGGATTACATCAATAGCCAGGGCTTGGGCGGCGTGATGTTCTGGGAACTGACCGGCGACGATCCCGCCGGGACGCTGATCACTGCGATAGCGAACGGTCTCGAGTAAAGCCTGCTCAACCACCCGCTCAAAGGGGGTTTGTAACCCCCGGCTTGAGCCAAAACTGAACGCTAACTCGTCAATTGTCTCCTCCCTCTTTCGATTCTTGGAAGAGGGAGGAGATGCTTTTATGGGTCTTTTGCGGTTTGGGTTTGTTTGCTGGCGCGAACTTGTTCCAGGAGTTTGCAGATTTCGTCAAGGAATTCGGGCCCCAAGTTTGACAGTCGTTGTTCATCACCTTTCGCGTATTGGGTCAACCAAAGCTCAAGCGAATCTAGCTCTGTAAGTGTATCCCCTGTTTGCCTGGATGAACTGTTCTCCGCTTTTTTCTTTTTCAGATGCATTCCTAGCCCATTAATAGCACGTTTAATGGCGAGATCCGGTCTCTTGTTATATGCCTTTGCTCGTTTCTTTTTAACAAAAATAGCGTGTTCTATGACAATGGCTAGCTTCTCCAACATATCCTCTGTGTCTTTTGCTACGACAAGTAGACCTTGTTCTTGGATAGTTCTTACAAGTGGGGCAAAGAAGCTCGCCGTATGATATTGACTGAACAATTCGAAAAGTCCCTGTGAGGTTATGGGAGATCGGTGACTTTGTACCCATCTACGCCACCGAACCCAATCATTGCTCCAGGAAAGGGATTTTCCTAGAAGGAATATACAGATTGGAATAAAAAGTAACAAGAACGCAAGCCAAAATGCAACTATCACTATCCCCCATAACAACACGCTTTTCCAAGATTCTCTTAGAAACACAAATGTAGCAAATGTCAATTTCTTAGCATATCGCACAAAATAGAGAATTGGCCATATTGGCATCAGGGGCCACCAAAGTGGATGAGTAAACTGTCCTGTTCTGGCAGACAATAAGGCAAAGAGTGCCCAGAGTGTCAAAAGCGTGAATATCCACACTAATGCAGACCCGGGGTATATGTTTGCAAACGCGATGACCCATAATGTGTAACGGTATGAGAACTCCGATACAAGTTGAGATGGTGTAATTGGCAACAGCAGGATGGATAGGACCCACAAACCAAGACCCAATCGTATAACAACTGCTATTGCTCCTTTTAAAAAGTCAAGAAACTCTGATGACAGCCGGAAGTGCAGCAACCACCACAGACACAAGTGTGAAGAAAGAAAAAATGCAGCCAACATTAAACAGACTAGAAGAATTGGAAGCGAGAGGGAGGTATTCTGAACAAACAATACTAATGCAACAATAAATCCAGCGATATGTAAAACAAAGTCAACGAACGGAAGCAGTAATAAAAGTTTCAAGACTGAATCAAAAGCAGCCGGTTCATCGAGTCGCGCCAAGTGCGCACGCGTGGCAAGTTGTTCGCGTCCTAGACGACGGTTGGCAAATAAGTCCACAAGCGTCCGTCGAATTTCACTGGCAATATCATCAGGAATCTCACCCAGTCTAGTAACCTGCTGGTAGGCAACTTCTTTGAGCCATTGGCTTCCGCTTGCAAAGGCATCTCGGAGTAGCCAAAGCAAGATAGACTGTGGTATAGTACCAGCTACTTCCAACCCCCATTTTCTATCGGAGAGAGTGCCTGTGCTACTCGCCGACAAGACCAAGCGCCCCGCGCACAATCGAATGTCATCAGGCAATTCCTCTAACCTGCTGCCAAAACCACTTTGCAAGAGACCCAAGATATGCAACACTCCAGACGGCCAGGAAAATGGCTTGGGAGGCAACTTTTCCTTTTCGACGTCCTCTTGCTCGGACTCTAAAACGCGCACATACTCCAATGGATCCTCAATCAAGTCTAGCGTGTTATTGACAATCTCGGCAAGCAAGCCGCGTGCTTCCTCCAAGACAGGCAACAACACTTCGAGAGGCTGCGTCTGACACATCACCACCGCCGTCTCCCGCCAGCGAGCGTCGGTGAGAAGCTGCCTGGGACTAACCCGCTCAGGCTCGCGCAGCACCACGCAAGTAGAAAAATATTCCTGGAACCGGCGGTGAGCGAACGTGAACGGTTTCGATTCGCCCGGCGTTGTTGCCGTCTCGGTGCGGGCCAACTTGATGTATTCCAGGGCGTCCAGGAGAGCGTCGAAGCGCTCTCCGACCGTCAGGCCCAGGCGGGCGGTGGCATCCTCCAAATCTCGCCGGGTGGGGCCGAGGCCCAAACCGGGGTCGGCGGCCATACAGAACGCCAGGCTTTCGGCGGCTGCGCGCACCTCTTTTGGCTCAAGCTTAAATCGTTCCCACAACCTCTTCTCGTCGCGGGTGAGCCGCGTTCCAATATAGGTCTCGAACACACTGTGCGCGTTTTCCGGGAAAGGGTTCCCGGTCTGCACATGTTCACACAAAAGCCCCAGGAACAGCGGGTTGCTCGCCATAGAGCGGACTTTGTGACTGGTGACCCCCAATTGGCCGACGAGGTCTTTTTCCAATTCGGGCTTTAACTCTGCCTTGTGGACCAATTCCAACCGCCGTTCCTCCGAGAGCGGCAAAATGCGAAAGCGCGGCCATCCCACCTGCCCCGGCCCACGGAACTGGCGCGAAGCGACGATGCCCCGGCATTGGTTCATCCCGTGCAAGAAATCGGCAATCGCGCCGGCGTAACTTCTGATCGCCTGGTCGGCCTCGGTGGAACTCAACACCTCGGGCAATTCGTCGAACGAGTCGAACAGGAACAGCCACGTTCCCTCCCGTAGCCCCCGCTCAAACTCTTCTTCCAGGAACTCTTCGATGTCTCGGTCATTGACCCGGTTCAATGACTTTAGAATGAATGCGTGTATCAGGTTCCTGTCCACGGCTTGCCCAGGTTGGCGTGCCAATTCCTTGAGATTGATATAGATCGGGATGACGGTTTTGGCACTGCGAGCCTTCATAGCGCGGCGGGCCATCACCTGGGTGACGTGTCGCAGCGCAACACTCTTGCCCGATCCTGGCTCGCCCTCCAGGAGAATGAGCCGTTCCTGGCTTGATTCGAGCGCTTTGGACAGAGAACGTTCGCGTCGCAGTCCACTCTGCGTCCGTGGAGCAAACGGGAACAAACCGAACGCTTGCCGTCTGCCTTCCGCTTCGACTTCGGCCTCGAGTTCGGCAAAGCGGTAATCGCTCCATACTTCCAGATTGTTCAGCCGCCGGATCTCACTCTCGACGTGGTCGGCAAAGCGGAGGCGACGGTTGCGGCGGCGTTTTTCCTCTTGATCGTAGAATAATGGCAGAAACTCTTCGGCCAATAGCTTTTTGATCTTGCTCAAGACAAGGAGAAGACCATAAATAGCCAGCAATGCGAGGGCAGCAAGCAGCATATACCCAATTGTCGGGAATATCCAAGAGGGTACTTTGTCTCCAAAAATCAGCGTTAGAATTGCCTCAATGGCTTTGATGAGTTTTTCGAAATCTGGCATATTGTTCCTCCTCGCTTGTTCCGTCGCTGCCTACAGCCCATTATATAGCAGGAAGCATACGAGGGCAAAAGTTTATTTCCATGTCGAGAGAGTATCCTCAGATGCGGATCTGCTGCTGGACCGGCATCTGAGTGACACTACACCGAATTGGGAAACCAACGAATCGGAGGGGGACGAATCGGGAAACGAAACAGTTTGCATCCCGCGCTCCAATTCGTTCCTTTCCTCATTCGTTGTAGTGCTCGCAGGACACTACAACGAATTGGGAAATCAACGAATCGGAGAGGAAAGAATGGGGAAACGAAACAGTTCGCATCCCGCGCTCCCATTCGTTCCTTTCCCCATTCGTTGTAGTGCTCCGGACCTGTCAACCCTCGTTGGTACCTGGTTCCGAGTCATTTGTACCCGGTCCCGAATGATTTCCGCCCGGTACGGACCGTTGTGTCACGGTACGGAGTCATTTCCGCCCGGTACGGATCGTTGTGTCACGGTACGCAGCCATTTCCGCCCACTCTCCACAGACGCGCCCCTACGACGTACAACGGCCCCCAAAATTCGTTCCTTTCCCCATTCGGCATAGTGCTCGCAGGACACTACAACGAATCGGGAAACGAAACAGTTTGCATCCCGCGCTCCCATTCGTTCC